>CAZFLL010000051.1:6316-27332 GCA_964519865.1 uncultured Chitinophaga sp.
GTTATCCACCGCAATTCACACTCTAATCACACCCTTTTTGACCAAAATCGCCTCCCATCGGCTGAAAGCCTTACTGGTGGCTGCTTTTGCTTGATTTTCAGGTGTGGAAAAAAGAAAATGGCGAAAATTTGGTTCCTAAGTGGGAAAAAGTGTTATTTTGTGTCAATTAATTCAAAATTGAGTCAATTAACTGATAATGACAGGCTTTCTCGGAGAATTCGAGGCAACGTTGGACGCCAAGGGGCGTTTCTTGCTCCCGGCGGGGTTCAAGAGGCAATTGCCGGAAGAGGAGACCAGCCGGTTCGTTATCAACAGAGGTTTTGAAAAATGCCTGGCTCTCTACCCCATGCGGACCTGGGAGCCACTCTTTGAAAAGATCACCGGCCTGAATGAGTTTGACCCCAAACAACGGGAGTTCAGACGGGCATTCCTGAACGGCGCCACTTTCGTGGAGCCCGACACCGCCGGCAGAATATTGTTGCCACCGACCCTGAAGGCGTATGCCGGGCTGCAGAAAGACATCGTGCTGATGGCAACAGGAGACAAATTGGAAATCTGGGATAGTAATAAGTACAAAGAGATCTTTGATTCACTTTCTTCGGACACATTCAGTGATTTGGGCGACCAGGTGCTGGGTAGCGGATCGGATAAGTCGAAAAGTTAAAACGGATAAGTATGGAACAGCCCAATCAACAAAAAGGCAGATCCGGCTTACCCGCTGATAACCAAGACTACCACATTCCGGTGCTGCTCAACGAAACCCTGGACGGTCTGAATATTCAACCGGACGGCATTTATGTGGATTGCACATTTGGCGGGGGTGGTCACTCAAGGGCTATTCTCTCCAGGCTGGGTGCAAAAGGAAAACTGGTCGCCTTTGACCAGGATGACGATGCAAAGAAAAACCTGCCCGATGACGAAAGATTAGTATTTGTTTCACACAACTTTCGTCACCTGCAGCGTTTCCTCCGGTTAGAACAGATCACCGCAGTGGATGGTATCATGGCCGACCTGGGCGTCAGCAGTCACCAGTTTGATGAGGCAGAAAGAGGGTTCTCCACCCGATTTAATGCCGACCTGGACATGCGGATGGATCAGCGTCAGTCACTGACCGCTTTTGATGTGGTGAATACCTATACAGAACAGCAGTTGCATAAATTGTTTGAACTGTACGGCGAGGTAACCAACTCCAAAACACTGGCCCGTACCATTGTACAGGTGAGGAACACCGCCTCATTAAAGACAATCGACGGTTTTAAGAATACAGTCCGGGATATCGTAAAAGGAAATCCCAACAAGTACTTCGCCCAGGTTTTCCAGGCATTAAGGATAGAGGTCAACGACGAGTTAGGCGCATTGAAAGAAATGCTTGAGCAAATCCCCAACCTGTTAAAACCCGGAGGCCGGGTCGCCATCATCACGTTTCATTCTCTCGAGGACAGATTGGTAAAGAATTTCTTCCGACGCGGTTCATTTGATGAGCCCGAAGAGAACCCCTTTATCAATACCGAACCGGTGAATGAACTCAAAGTGATCACGAAAAAACCGGTCGGACCAACAGATGAAGAGATGAAAAGGAATCCGCGATCAAGAAGTGCCAAGCTGCGTGTGGCGGAAAAGAAAAGATAGGCGGATCATTAAAACGGGAACGATTACACGAATATATAAGGGTATACAAACTTTGGAAAATCTATATCCTTTGAAATCAACCCTCCTGATGGGTGATGAAAAACCAAACTAACAGGCGAAAAACGCATGTATGCCGGAACAAAAAACAAAAGAAGGGGATCTGAAAGCGGGACAGCCCACCGGGCTGAACGGCTGGAAGCGATGGCTGAATTATCAGTCCATTGTTAAACAGGTGCCTTTCTTTTTGTTCCTGGCACTCCTGGCAGTATTGTATATCTATAACGGTCACATGGCCGATAAAACGATACGCAATATCAACCGCACGGAGAAAGAGGTGAAAGAGCTGCAGTACGAGTATACCGCGGTGAAAGGAGAACTGATCTCCCGCAGTATACAGAGTAAACTGATGGAAGCGGTGGAACCCTTCGGACTGAAAGAGCTGACTGAATCACCGGTGGTACTGTCGGACAGCAACCTGGTAAAGTAGACGAACAACGGACGGACAACTGCGCAGGCAGTTTGTATATAAACAACTAAGGACACATTCAATTACGGGCATTGGAAGTTAAACGCGACATACTTTGGAGAGTATATGTCAGTTTTCTTGGCATTGTGGTGCTGAGTTTACTGGTACTCGGAAGAGCCTTCTATATCCAGCGGGTGGAGGGTGAACACTGGCGCAGCATGAGCGACAGTCTTCATCAGCGCTTCATCGAACTGGATGCACAGAGGGGTACGATCTACAGCGAAGACGGGCAGATGCTCAGCGCTTCCATCCCCACTTTTGATATCTACATCGATTTTAATGCAGACGGACTCCGGGAAAAAAAAGGCAAACGGTTTTATGAGAACGTGGATTCTTTCTCCCTGGCCATGGCTTCCTACTTTGGCGAAAAATCCAGCACCCAGTATAAAAATGAACTGAAAGCGGCCTTTAAAAAGAATACCCGCTATTTCCCGCTGAAAAAGAAATTAAGCTTTGAAGAATACAAAGCCTTCCGGGAATTCCCGATGGCCCGCCTGGGAAGAAACAAAAGCGGCATCATCGTGGAAACCAACAGCAAGCGCCTGCCGCCCTTTGGTCTGCTGGCCAGCCGTACCATCGGCCTTTCCCGCGAACATATGGCCAGTGATGGTAAGGTCCGGAAACAGAATGTAGGCCTTGAAAAAAGTTATGACAGTGTGCTGAGTGGTAAGAGCGGACAAAAACTGGTCAGGTATATCGCAGGCGGAACGGCTATTCCCATTGAAGGTTCTGAAACAGATCCGGAAAACGGGAAAGATATCTATACCACGATTGATGTACAGATGCAGGATATCACGGAGACCGCCCTGCTCCGCATGATGCAGCAATGTGAAGGTCCTTATGGCACGGCGATCGTAATGGAAACCGCTACCGGTAAGATCAAAGCCATGGCCAACCTGGGCCGCCGGCCCGATGGCAGCTACTGGGAAGATGATAACTACGCCCTGCGTACCACCGAACCCGGCTCCACCATCAAACTGGTCACCTTATTATCAGTACTCGAGAAAGGAACCAGTAAACCCAATGACCTGGTGGAAGTGGGTACCGGCCGCCTGCAGGTAGGAAATAAAATGATCACGGATGCGGAACGTCAGCCCAGATCGGTGCTTACCGTTAAAGAATGCTTTGCCCACAGTTCCAATATCGGGATGAGCCAGGTGGCTTATAAAGCCTTTGCCCAGAAGCCGGCTGAACTGAAAGAATATATGCACCGCTTTCACCTGGATGCAAGGGTACCGATTGACCTGGCTAACCTCCCTAAACCTTCCATGGCCCCGCTGGACCAGAAAGGAAGTGCACTGGGAAATATGCTCTGGATGAGTTTTGGATATGGTATACAGGTAAGTCCGCTCCATACACTGATGCTGTACAATGCGATTGCTAATAACGGCCGGATGATGAAGCCCTACCTGGTAAACAGTATCCGCAACAATGGCGTGCTCTATAAACAGTTTGAACCGACCATAATCCAGGAGAATCTCTGTAAGCCGGAAGTGATCAATGTAGCCCGGGAAGCCATGGAAATGGTGGTGAAAGAAGGTACCGGCCGTAATACATTCAAAGGATTGCCCTTCGCCGTGGCTGGTAAAACAGGTACCGCGCACGTATCCGATGGACCGATCAAATACGATCATGGAGTTTACCAGGCCAGCTTTGTAGGTTATTTCCCTGCCGACAGACCGCAGTACACCTGTATCGTGGTGATCCGAACCAAAGCACATGCGGCTTCCCATTTCGGTGGTACCGTGGCCGGCCCCGTATTCCGGGAAATCGCCACCAAGCTCTATGCCATGTACGTGGATAAAAAAGATCCTTCCCTGTATGCCGTGAAAAAGGACAGTGCCGCTTATTACTACGCGGGTTATACACCGGATATAAAAAATGTATACGATATCCTGAAAGTGAAGTATGCAGACTCGGCCCTGACCAATAACTGGGCGATGGTCTATGCCACCAACTATCAGCCCGTGGTAAAAGCCAGCACCGTGAAAAAGAAAGTGATGCCGAATGTGCGTGGAATGGGATTGAAGGATGCGCTGTACCTGCTGGAGAATATGGGAGTGAAGGTAACGGTAACGGGCAGGGGAAAAATTGCCGCCCAGTCCATTGCCCCGGGTACGGAACTGGTGAAAGGCGTATCAGTGGTATTGGAACTGAGTTAAGAATAATAAAACGATTAATAAACGGACGTGGTATTACAGGATGTTTTATATAAAGTGCCGATCCGGACAGTGGCAGGTTCCACAGCGGTGGAGATCACTGACATCCAGCTTGATTCAAGGAAAGTAAAACCAGGGACAGCGTTCATAGCGGTAAAGGGAGCAGCGGCGGATGGTCATCAGTTCATTGAGAAAGCGATTGAAAACGGGGCAACCGTGGTGGTTTGCGAAGAGTGGCCTTCAGCCCTGAATGAAACAGTGGTGTACATACAGGTGGAGAACAGTGCAGCGGCAGCGGGTTATATGGCGGGTAATTTTTTTGGCAGGCCCTCAGAAAAAGTTCAACTGGTAGGGGTGACCGGCACCAACGGGAAAACAACGATTGCTACATTATTATATAAGCTCTTTACAAGATTGGGATATAAGGCGGGATTGCTCAGTACTGTGGAAAACAGGATCGGGCAGATGATTGTGCCGGCCACGCATACCACACCGGATGCGGTGAGCCTGAATAGTCTGCTGAAACAGATGGCCGATGAAGGCTGCAGTCATGTGTTCATGGAAACAAGTTCACATGCCGTACACCAGCACCGGGTTGCCGGACTGACGTATGCAGGCGGCCTGTTCAGCAATATCACGCACGATCACCTGGATTACCACAAAACATTTGATGAGTATATCCGGGTAAAGAAAGCCTTCTTCGATTCACTGCCGGCAACTGCTTTTGCGATCAGCAATGCAGATGATAAACGGGGTACAGTGATGCTGCAGAATACCCAGGCAAAAAAGTATTACTACAGCCTGAAGACAGTAGCTGACTTTAAAGGAAAGATCCTGGATAACAGCCTGAACGGATTGCAGATGATGGTGAATGATATTGAAGTGCATTTCCGGTTGATCGGGGAGTTCAATGCCTATAACCTGCTGGCGGTTTATGGCGCGGCCATCTGCCTGGGAGAAGAGAAGCAGGAAGTGCTCACCGCGCTCAGTGAACTGACCGGGGCTGAAGGAAGATTTGATTACCTGGTATCGGATAATGAAAGAGTGATCGCGATCGTGGATTATGCGCATACACCGGATGCCCTGCTGAATGTACTGGCCACCATCAAGAAACTGAAAAAAGGATACGAGCAGGTGATCACGGTGGTGGGATGCGGGGGAGACCGGGACAAGACAAAAAGACCATTGATGGCAGCGGCGGCCTGTGAACATAGTGACCGTGTGATTTTTACCAGCGATAATCCCCGGAGTGAAGAACCGGATCAGATCATCCGGGATATGGAAGAAGGACTGGCCGCAGCTTACAGAAGAAAATATATCTCAATCACCGACAGGCGGGAAGCGATTAAAACCGCACTCAGCCTGGCACAAAAAGAAGACATCGTACTGGTGGCAGGAAAGGGGCACGAGAAGTACCAGGAGATAAAAGGAGTGCGGAGCCACTTCGATGATAAAGAACAAGTGAAGGAATTTTTCAAACTGTTGAATAAGTAAATCAATAACCGGCAACGAACATGTTACATCATTTATTTGAATGGCTGAATAACCAGGGGATCGAGATCCCGGGCAGCCGCTTGTTTGGGTTTATCACCTTCCGGGTGCTGGCCGCTGTACTGCTTTCCTTATTCATCACCCTGGTATATGGGAAAAAACTGATCCGCTTCCTCCAGAAAAAACAGATCAGTGAAAGTATCCGTGAAGAAGGACTCGCCGGGGAAGAAAGCAAGAAAGGTACTCCTACCATGGGCGGGATCATCATCATCATGGCGATCATCATCCCGACTTTATTGCTGGCCGATCTGACCAATGTTTATGTGCAGGTATTGCTGATCAGTACGGTTTGGCTGGGTATCATCGGGTTTATTGATGACTACCTGAAACTGAAAAGTAAGCGCATGGCACAACAGAAAGGCGCTGACTATAAAAAATCAAATAAGGACGGACTGGCCGGCTGGTTCAAGATTCTGGGTCAGGTGGGTTTGGGAATCCTGGTAGGGGCCACCCTTTATTTTAATAGTGATGTGAAGATATGGCGGGAATATGTAGGGAAAGTGCCGCCGTCCGATACAACAGAGGTAATGGCTAAAACAGTCAATGGTAAAATAAAATATTTCGTGGAGACAAAAGCACCGGTGACCACTATTCCTTTTGTGAAGAATCATGAGTTTAATTATTCCAAACTCCTGCCGGCTTCCATGAGACAATACACCTGGGTGCTGTATATCCTGATCGTGATCTTCATCATCACCGCGGTATCCAATGGAGCCAACCTGACGGATGGTCTGGATGGACTGGCCACCGGCACCTCGGCCCTGATCGGCACCCTGCTTGGCATTTTCGCCTACGCGAGTGGTAACCTGGTCTTTGCGGATTACCTGAACATCATGTATATCCCGAATCTTGGCGAGCTGTCCATATTTATTGCAGCCATGATCGGGGGCTGTGTGGGTTTTCTCTGGTACAATTCATACCCGGCACAAATGTTCATGGGCGATACAGGCAGCCTGACCCTTGGAGGTATCATTGCTTCACTGGCCATTATTGTACACAAGGAATTACTGATCCCGATTTTCTGTGGCGTGTTCCTGGTGGAAGCGCTGAGTGTGATGTTGCAGGTCGGGTATTTCAAATACACGAAAAGAAAGTTTGGTGAAGGCCGCCGGATTTTCCTGAAAGCGCCGCTCCATCATCATTACCAGGTTAAAAGATATCATGAAGTGAAGATCGTAACGAGGTTCTGGATCGTGACCGTGTTACTGGTGGTACTGAGTATCGTTACGCTGAAACTGAGATAAACAACACCGGTCTGCTTCGGGGAGCAGGCAGGTGCAACATAAAGCCGAAAAACCCCGGATCCAATCCTGAAGAAGACGATCATTCCGATCCGAGCGAATTGTGGTGCAGTTGTAGAATATCCAATACTTGTGAAGAGCCGTGTTCCGTACACTGTTTTTTGTTATGGGAAAAAATTTTGTCATACTGGGTGGAGGAGAAAGCGGGGTAGGTGCGGCATTGCTCGCACAGCAAAAGGGGTATGATGTTTTTCTGTCAGACGGAAGTTCTTTGAAGGAGGAGTATCGTAACGAATTACTGGAAGCCGGCATCGCTTTCGAGGAAGGACAGCATACAGAAGAAAAGATCCTGGCTGCTGACGAAGTGATGAAAAGCCCCGGTATCCCGGAAAAAGCCGCGATCGTGAAAAAGATCAGGGCAAAGGGAATACCGGTGATCAGCGAAGTGGAACTGGCTTACCGGTTCAAAGGCAACAGTAAGATCATTGCCATTACCGGGAGCAACGGGAAGACGACCACTACCGCGCTGACTTACCATATCTGCAGGGAAGCAGGTCTGGATGCGGCGCTGGTCGGGAATATCGGTGATTCATTTGCCAAACAGGTGGCGGTTGATCCCCGCCCGCTGTATGTGGTGGAAGTGAGCAGTTTCCAGCTCGATGATATTGTCACATTCCGTCCGGATATCGCTATCCTGACCAATATCACCGAAGATCACCTGGACCGTTACGAGTACAAATTCGAAAACTATATCCGGAGCAAATTCCGGATCGCGATGAACCAGCAGGAAAATGACGTTTTCATTTACTGCGCGGATGATGAAGTAACCATGAAATATTTAACTGAATACAATATCAAATCAAACCAACTGCCAATCAGTATGAAAAGAGAATTACCAAACGGAGCATTTATCAAAGACGGGGACATGTATGTAAGAACCGGACAGGATTTTACAACGATGAGCGTGTTTGATTTTGCCTTAAAAGGAAAACATAACCAGTATAATACTATGGCAGCATGTGTGGCGGCAACAACCATGGACATCCGGAAGGATAAGATCCGTGACGCGGTGCAGAATTTCCAGAGCCTGGAACACCGGATGGAACACGTGGCAACCGTGCGGGGCGTTGAGTTTATCAACGACAGCAAAGCCACCAATGTGAACTCTACCTGGTATGCCCTGGAAAGCATGACCAAGCCCACGATCCTGATCCTGGGTGGGGTGGACAAGGGGAATGATTATTCCCTGATTGCCGACCTGATGAAAGAGAAAGTGAAAGCGATCATCTGCCTGGGTACGGATAATTCCAAGATCCATGAGGCCTTCGATAATATCGTTGGCACGATCGTGAATACCAACAACGCCCTGGATGCCGTACACGCCGCTTTTCATTTTGCCGAAAAAGGAGATGTGGTGTTGCTGAGCCCGGCCTGCGCCAGTTTCGATCTCTTTAAAAATTATGAAGACCGGGGAACACAATTTAAACAAGCCGTAAAGGAATTATAAACATACATGGAAGCAACCAGGGACATACGGTTCAATGATCTGAAGAATACCTTCAATACACAGCACTTGTTCAGCAAGACAAAAGGCGACAAAGTGATCTGGGCACTGGTGGTATTGCTGACCCTGGTATCCCTGCTGGCGGTCTATAGTGCCACTGGTTCACTGGCCTATAAAAATTACAAAGGCAATACCGAGATCTACCTGTTCAAACAGGTGGCCTTTATCCTGGCAGGCATCATGGTTATCTATTTTGCTCACCTGGTGAATTACACCTTTTATTCAAAAGCAGCCCGGTTTGTATTCCTGTTATCAATACCACTCCTGTTCTATACCTTATTCTTTGGGGTGAAGATGAATGAAGGCAGCCGCTGGATCCGCCTCCCGATCATCAACATGACCATGCAGACTTCTGACCTGGCCAAGCTGGCTCTCTTCATGTACCTGGCCCGCCTGCTCAGCAAGAAACAGGATGTGATCAAGGATTTTAAGAAAGGGTTCCTGCCCGTGATCTGGCCCGTGGCCCTGACCTGCCTGCTGATTGCACCGGCTAACCTGTCCACGGCTTTATTACTCGGGGCCAGCTGCCTGATGTTATTGTTCATCGGCCGGGTGAGTACAAAGCATATCCTGATGACCATCGGCATCGCCATGATTCCATTGATCATCCTGGTTTCTGCCGCTGTGATCCGTCATAAATCGGATGGTGAGGTAGTGGTAAAGAAAAGTACCGGCAGCGGACTGATGGTACGCGTAGATACCTGGATCGGAAGGGTGGAGAGTTTTATCTATGGCACCAAGGAAGATATTGAAGGCGGTGCCTACCAGTCGAGCCAGGCCAAGATCGCAATAGCCAAGGGTGGTGTGTTTGGAGTGGGTCCGGGTAACAGTACCACCCGTGACTTCCTGCCCCAGGCGTATAATGATTTTATTTATGCCATTATCATAGAAGAGTATGGTTTAGCGGGCGGGGCGTTCATCATGTTTATTTACCTGGTGTTTCTCTACCGCTGTATACGGATATTCAAACGTTGTCCTTTTGCCTTTGGCGCATTCCTGGCACTGGGACTCAGTTTTACCCTGGCGATACAGGCCGTGGCGAACATGGCAGTGACGGTGAATCTCTTTCCGGTTACCGGGGTTACACTGCCCCTGGTAAGTATGGGAGGAACCAGTTTCATCTTTACCTGCCTGGCGATCGGTATCATATTGAGTGTGGCCAGGAACGTTGAGCAGACAGAAGGAGCGGCGTTGGCAAAAGCAAACAAAGAAGCATGAGCAGACGGATCATCATTGCGGGCGGGGGGACAGGCGGTCATATTTTTCCGGCGATCGCGATCGCCAATGCCCTGAAGAAAAAAGATCCATCCATTGAGATACTGTTTGTCGGAGCGAAAGGAAAAATGGAAATGGAGAAAGTACCGCAGGCCGGGTACAAAATTGAAGGACTGGATATCGCCGGATTTAACCGGAGCTCTTTGATAAAAAATATCGGGTTGCCTTTTAAACTGGTAAAAAGCTTTTTGCAGGTGCGCCGCATCTTCAATCAGTTCAGACCGGATGCGGCGATCGGGGTGGGTGGTTATTCCAGCTTCCCGGTGCTGAGAACCGCACAGGCCAGGGGGATCAAAACCTTTATCCACGAGTCGAATTCCTTTGCCGGTAAATCCAATATGATGCTGGGCAAAAAAGCGACCCGGGTGTTTACCGGAACGGATGGGATGGAAAAATTTTTTCCTGCTGAGAAGATCCTTGTTACCGGTAACCCGGTACGGGTGGCCATCAGCCGGGCATCCGTTACAAGGGAGGAAGGATTGAAATTCTTCTCCCTGGATAACCAGAAGAAAACCCTGTTTGTGGTTGGAGGAAGCCTGGGTGCCCGTTCAGTAAATGAAGCCATCGGTGCCGGTCTTGATGAGTTACTGGCGGCCGGTCTTCAGTTGATCTGGCAAACCGGTAAACCTTATGCGGCCACCGCGAAGGAACAGGCCAACGGGAAATCCGGTATCTGGGTGAATGAGTTTATCACGCAAATGGAATTTGCCTACGCGGCGGCTGATATAGTGGTGTCAAGGGCAGGTGCCATGACGGTGGCTGAACTCTGTGTGGCAAAAAAACCGGTTTTGTTTGTGCCTTACCCTTTTGCCGCAGAAGATCACCAGACGGTGAACGCCCTGCAACTGGTCAATAAAAAAGCGGCCTTGATGGTAAAAGACAATGAAGTGATGCAGGACCTGGTGAAGAAAACCATTGAACTGGCTAAGGATAACGGGTTGCAGGAAACGATGAAACAGAACATGGCGGCGCTGGCCATTACAAATGCTGATGAAGTGGTGGCCGATGAAATTTTGAAACTGATCTGAAAACTATATAGACGGAACCTTTTGAAAATTGATTTTTTAATAAAAACATTCTCTCCGGGCACTTTTCCAGGTGCAGGGGGGAAAACCGTACAAGCCAATACTGTCCTTATGAATACCCCCTTTGGGGGGATTGACAAACTGAAAGAGGTCTACTTCATCGGAATCGGAGGAATCGGCATGAGTGCTATTGCCCGTTTCTTTCATACCGGTGGCGTAAAGGTAAGCGGGTATGATAAAACCCCGACTCTCCTGACCCGGGAGCTGGAAGCCAGCGGAATCGCGGTGCACTATGAAGAAAATACAGCACTGATTCCAAAAGCCCCGGACCTGGTGGTGTATACACCGGCTGTTCCGGCGGCACATGCAGAGTTAGTGTATTACCGGGAGAATGGTTTCAGCGTGGTAAAGAGAAGTGATGTATTACAACTGATCAGTCAACGTTCTTTTAATATCTGTATTGCCGGTACCCATGGCAAGACTACCATAACAACCATGACCGCGCATTTGCTGCGCGACAGTGGTTTCGGATGCAATGCTTTTTTAGGGGGCATTGCGGTGAATTACGGGTCTAATTTCTGGAGCAGTGATAAGAATGTATGTGTGATTGAAGCCGATGAATACGACCGCAGCTTTTTGAAACTGAGTCCGGATGTGGCGGTGATCACCGCGATGGATGCCGATCATCTCGATATCTATGGTACGGCAGACGCGATGGAAGAAGCTTTTATCAGTTTCAGCAACGTGATAAAGCCGGGAGGGTTGCTGATCCGGCAGTTCGGACTGAAGAGAGGTAAAGAGTTAAAAGCGGATCAGCATTTTACCTACAGCCTGCAGAATGAAGCGGCCGATCTCTATGCAGCCAATATCCGGATGATGAATGGCAGTTATGAATTTGATGTGGTGTTGCAGGAGGAAGTGATTGAAAATGTGCGCTTGAATATGGGCGGAATGCACAATGTGGAAAATGCGGTGGCGGCCATTGCCATTGCCAGTTCTTTGGGAATTGATAAAGAAAAGATCAAGACTGCGGTGGAAAACTTCCGTGGGGTGAAAAGGCGCTTTGAATATATCCTGAAAAATGAACGGATCGTATTCATTGATGATTATGCCCATCACCCGGAAGAACTGAGGGCCCTGATCAACGGGGCGAAGACCTTGTTCAGGCAGAAAAAATGTACGGTGCTGTTTCAGCCACATTTATTCAGCCGGACCCGCGACCTGGCCGATGGATTTGCGGAAGTGCTGGATGCGGCGGATGAAGTGGTCCTGTTGCCCATCTACCCGGCGCGCGAGTTACCAGTGGAAGGGGTGAACAGTGAGATGGTACTTGCACGGATGCAGAATGAAAACAAGGCGGTGCTGGATAAAGAAGCCCTGCTGGAATGGATCAGGACGGCATACCTGCCCTCGGTAAATAAGGAATTCGGGGCAGTACTGATCACCGCCGGGGCCGGGGATATAGATACACTGATAGAACCAATTAAAAACCTGTTGAAGGAATTATAATTTGAACGCAAAGAAAACGATACGGAAAATCATTTTTGTCACGGTATGGCTGTGCATCGGGGCGGGTATGTTCACCCTGCTGATGGCGGCGATCACCCGGAAGAACAAAGGGGTCTGCAATGCCTACAGCATTGAGATCAAAGGGGTGGAGACCAACTATTTTATCGATCAGAAAGATGTGGAAGCCCTGCTGAAAAAAGCCGCCAACGGGGCGATTAAAGGTCAGCTGGTCAAATCCCTGAACCTGCGGGATATGGAAAAGGCCCTGGAGAAAAACACCTGGATCAGTGATGCGGAATTATATATGGACAACCAGGATGTGCTGCATGTGAGTGTAACCGAGAAAGAGCCGGTAGCGAGGATCTTTACAACAGGAGGCAACAGTTTCTATATTGATAAGACAGGGAAACGCATGCCGCTGTCTGATAAATTGAGTGCACGGGTGCCGGTGTTCACCGGTTTCCCGGAGATGAAGAAGATGAATGAGGCAGACAGTGCCTTATTACAGAAAGTGACCACGGCCGCCAATTTCATCATACATGATTCCTTCTGGCTGGCCCAGGTGGCCCAGGTGGACATTACTCCGGAGCGGAATTTTGAAATGATACCGGTTGTCGGAAATCACCTGGTGAAAATGGGAACAGGTGAACAGATCGAAAAGCAGTTTGGCCGGTTAATGATCTTTTATAAGGAAGTGCTCAGTAAGACCGGATTCGACCGCTACAAAGTGATCGATGTGCAGTACAAGGGGCAGGTGGTGGCTTCCAGGGCAGCTGGTGATGCGAAACTGGATTCAGTGAAACTCCGCCGCAATGTGGATCTGCTGTTGCAACAGTCAAGACAGGCCGAAAATGATACTGTGGCAAGATTATTGCCGAAACCGGCCATCCCCCTTGAAACAGATACTCCGGATGAGTCACCGGTAGAAGAGCGCCCTAATCCGGCAACATTAACAACGAATACCAATCCCAACCCTTTGAATGCTCCTGTTCCGGCTAACAGGAATGTGCAGCCGAAACCGGGCCGTTCCGGTAAACCAATTTCCCGGCAGCCCAGGGCGGTGATGCCGCAACGAAGCCAGGGGAGGACCAACAACTAAAAACAACAACGATTTCGATAAAAAACAACAACTAAAACAAGAACTATGAACAACGAACAACCCATTATTGTCGGTCTTGACATTGGAACAACCAAGATCGCGGTAATTGCCGGCCGGAAAAACGAGTACGGAAAGCTCGAGATTCTCGGTTTCGGAAAAGCTAACTCCAATGGTGTGAAGCACGGACAGGTGCTGAACATCGATGAAACGATTAAAGCCATCCGGACCGCCCTGGACAATTGCTTCGGCTCCAATCCCGACCTCGACATCAGCGAAGTCTATGTAGGCATTGCCGGTCACCACATCAAGAGTCTCCAGACACGTGGCGACATTGTACGTCAGCGCACCGATGAGGAGATCACCCAGCGGGAGATCGACCAGCTGATCGATGACCAGTACAAAACCTATATTCCTGCCGGTGACCAGATCATCGATGTGATCCCGCAGGAATTCACCGTGGACAATTTCCAGAATATCCCCAACCCGATCGGGTATGGCGGGGTGAAGATCGGCGCCAATTTCCACATCATTACCGGTGACAAAAATGCCATCCGCAATATCAACCGCTCGGTGGAAAAATCCGGACTGCGTACCAAGGACCTGGTACTGCAACCTCTTGCATCATCTTCTGCCGTAATGGGACAGGAAGATATGGAAGCCGGTGTGGCCATCGTGGATATCGGTGGTGGTACAACTGACCTGGCCGTATTTTATGAAGGAATTTTAAAACACACAGCCGTTATTCCGTTTGCTGGTGAAAATATTACCAATGATATTAAAACCGGGCTGGGTGTACTGAAAACCCAGGCCGAGCAGATGAAAGTACAGTTTGGTTCTGCCCTCGCCAATGAGGCCAAGGCCAATGCCTATATCACGATCCCTGGTTTACGTGGCATGCCTGCCAAAGAGATCAGCGTGAAAAACCTGGCCAATATCATCCAGGCCCGTATGAGTGAGATCATGGATTTTGTAACCTATCACCTTAAACAGGTTGGACTGGATAACAAAGCGCTCAATGGTGGTATCATCCTTACCGGTGGTGGCTCACAGCTGAAACACCTGATCCAGCTCACCGAATATGTAACCGGGCTCAATGCAAGGATCGGGTTCCCCAACGAGCACCTGGCCGGCGGACATATTGAAGAACTGTCCAAACCGACTTATTCCACCTGTATCGGTCTTATCCTGAAAGGGTATGATGATTATGAGCATAACCGTAAGGAATTTGACAAGGAATTCCGTAAAGTGGATGTGCCTGAAGGACTGAAGAAAACCACCGAAGAAGAAGTAGTGGTGATCGATGATGTAGTGATCAGCCCGGAAAAAGTGAAGAACCGCAAGGGACTCAGTAATTTCTGGGGCAAGTTCAAAGACGGCATTATTGATTTGTTTAAGGAAGAAGAAGACAAACATTTATAAAGTCAAAATTAAAAAGTCAAAAGTCAAAAGTCAAAAGAGGAACAGTTTGAGAAATGGAAAGGCTTTTCGAATAGCGGATTTTTTAATTTTTACTTTTGAATTTTGACTTACTACTAACCATAAATCCAACTAATTAAAAACTTATTTATGATACATTTTGATCTGCCTAAAGAAAAATCATCCATCCTGAAAGTGATCGGTGTAGGTGGTGGCGGGGGAAATGCGGTGAACTTTATGTTCAACCAGCAGATTGACGGTGTAAATTTTGTGATATGCAATACCGATGCACAGGCACTGGCCTGCAGCCCGATCCCTAACCGGATCCAGCTGGGACCACACCTGACCCAGGGACTGGGTGCCGGAGCCAATCCGGATATCGGAAGGCAGGCCACAGAAGAGTCACTGGAAGAAATCAAACGCATCCTGGAAGTGAATACCAAGATGGCCTTTATCACGGCCGGTATGGGTGGTGGTACAGGTACCGGTGGTGCACCGATTATCGCCAAGATCTGTAAAGATCTCGGTATCCTCACCGTGGGTATTGTCACCACCCCGTTTGCCTATGAAGGCAAGAAACGTCAGCAGCAGGCGGAAGAAGGGATCAAATCCTTAAAAGGATATGTGGATACCCTGCTGGTGATCAGCAACGATAAACTGCGTCATCAATATGGCAACCTGAAAATGCGTGAGGCGTTTTCCAAGGCGGATAATGTACTGGCCACCGCTTCCAAATGTATTACCGATGTGATCAACAGCACCGGCCAGATCAATGTGGACTTTGCGGATGTATGTACTGTAATGAAGAACGGTGGTGTGGCCATTCTCGGTAACGCGGAAGCAGCCGGGGAGAACAGGGCACAGAAAGCCATTGAAGAAGCGCTGAATTCACCACTGCTGAACGACAGTGAGATCCACGGCGCCAAGTGGATACTGATCAATATCAATTCATCACAGGGTGATCATGAGTTCACCATGGATGAAGTGGAAGTGATTCAGAATTACCTGTTGACACAGGCTGGAGAGAATACTGATGTGATCCTGGGTATGGGTTATGATAATACACTGGAGGACAGGATTGGTATTACCCTGATCGCTACCGGGTTTGAACATAAGGATCCGTTTGCCAAACCTGTTCCGAAAAAAGAAGAACCCAAGCCTGAGGAGAAAATCGTGATGGTACTGGGACAACAGGAAGAAGCGCCGGTTATTCCGATCAGCCAGAAAATGGAGATCATGACCCCGGTGATTGAAAAGGAAGTGACTCCTGAAGTAAAAGTGAATCCCTTACAGGTAGCAGCCAAAGAAGAAGATTACCTGATGCCAAAACTGGTGGAGGAATTCCCGGTTGCCGCACCGGTACTCGATCTCAGTGATATCAAGGAGACCGAAGAGCCCCTGATCATTCATTGGGAACTGGAGCCGGTGGCCCCCCTGGCAGTGACCGATATCCGGGTAAACTTACTTAGTAATAATACGGTGGAAACAGCAGGTAGTTCTACTGTTGGCAAAATGTCAACTGCGGAACAAAGCGAAGAGATAATTTCGAAACCACTGCACCAATCCGTTCCCCCCGCAATTATTAAAGAAACAGATGCTGAGATGATCCTCAGCCTGAAAGATAGTACTAGTAGTACATCCCCGGTGTCTGCAGCATCGGGAGGATATCTGGCCAGACCGTCCAATATCTACGCAGAAACAAAAACAGAGGCAATCACCTCAAAAATTTCTGCCGAAGAACCGGTCCCGGCTACAAAAAAGCCTGCCAGTATAGAACAGGACGAGCTCCTGGACTTGCAAATGCAGCTCGTAGAGCGGGATGACATTCCAGCGGCGGATATGCCGATGGCCCATCAGGCTCAACCACCTTTGTCCACCAACGTTGAGGATCCTGCTATGCAGGACGAAGCAGAGGAGCAAAAACGTAGGGCAGCCGAAAGACTGCACAAGTTACGCAACTTGTCTTTCAATGTTAACGCTGCTGACCCCAATAATGAGTTTGAAACTGTGCCGGCCTATATCCGCCGCAATATGGAATTGTATAACAGCAATTCACATATTGAGAATTTCTACAGCAGTTACGAAGTCAAGTCTGACGAAAAAAATCAAGGTCATATCAGCACGATTAATACCTTCTTAGACGGGAAGAAACCCGACTAAACCGATTTGCCGTACCAATCCGGCACCCGTTGTTCGTTCCAATGAAGCCCCGTCCGCCCCGGGTCCACCGGGCGGCACGAGCATTTAGCTAGTGTTTTTTAGTTGTTCCCTCCGGTTTCTACCGGAGGGTTTTTTTTATCCGTATCCCGTTGGCTGCAGGTGAACGGAAGCTGATGGAAATATTGCTTCCTGATTTCTCTTTCCTGCCCGGCCAACGAAAATCATAGGGGCCACTTCCGAGGGCGATTACCTTCGCCCAGATGACCGAAGAGGAATTACACCAGCACTGGCAACTACTCGAAACCCGGATTACCGCAAAAACAGGAAAGACCCCGGGTTTTGATGATATCTTATTATATATAGGTATCCTGGAATCCGGGATGCCCCCCAAAGAATTTTCCGAACGGGAAAAAACCGATCTGATCCAGATGGCCACCAGCACCGTACTGGTACCGGCCCGTTATTATGAACTCTTCTGGGTGGAAGATACCGGCTGGCCCCATTACAAACAATTGCAACGGGTGCCTCCCATGGGTAAAGAACAGCATGAAGCATTCCTGAAACCTTATATTGTACAATACGCCCTGAAAAACAGGTTACTTTAAAAAGGTATCCGGGTCAGCCCGGTTTCGCCGGTTTCATTATTCAGTGTGAAGCAGTAAAGTGTATTATTCAGGATCAATGAGGGATAGTTGGTCAGAATTTTACGTTCAGTCCCGCTGACCAGGGGAGTCATTTCCATGGCTAGGTTTTTTGCAAAGCTGATTCTCCCGAATTGAGGGGTATTATCTTTTGTAAAATATATCAAATCAGTATTGGCCTTCCCGGCCCGGATCCATTTATAAAGCGTACTGTAATTCAGGTTACTGTTAATTAAGCCAGACGGACTGAAATAGGAATCACTGACCTTTCCGGTCAGGTGGTTCCCGGAGGTTTGCAGGTAAAGGATAATGCTATGAAGGCCAATATTCTTTTTTTCCACGGGTATTTCATAATTATTAAGAATAGCTGGCGAGTGATAGGCGGCCAGGCCGGACCGGGGCAGTGTGTCCGGTATATAATTGTCAGAGTAGGGGGGATTGGGGCCTGTTTTTAACGTTTCATACTCCATTTTCAGTACATCCATTTTAGTTATTAAACGGGCAATCAGCTGAAGGCTGTCTTCCGTGGAAGCGATAGCCCTTACAAGGTGAAATCCGGTGTACAGGTCGGATGTTTTTTTTATTAAACTGGTTTTCCGGATTTGACTCAGCACAGATTTGTCAAGGGTATATTGTGCATGTCTTATTAACGTGTCGTTATTCATATTGAAAACAGCAGCAAGGATTCCTTGCTTTTCTCCACCCGGGAATTTGCCGGTTGCCGTTGCGGTAATCGCCAGCAGGTCCCCGGTTTCATCCAGCCGGGTTTCAATCAGTGAGTGCTGGTCAAAAGATATTTCTCCTGTACCAGTTATTTTTTTCTCAGCATTGATCCTCCGGTATTTTATGGTGGTAGCCGTTTTATGTTGTTTTATATGGAGCAGGTAAAAATTATCGGATTGTTCACTATTCATCAGTTCAAACCGGTCCTCCCCCGGATGGAAGGTATCACTGATGCTGAATGCGTATTGTAAGCTGAGCTGCTCATTTATAATAAAACCGAGTAATTGATACTGGTTTCCAACACTGCTGAATGTATAAGTGAGCAGGCTTTTTTGTTGAGCGGACAATGTATAATAAAATTCAGGAGCTGAACCGGGGCTTTTTCCCGGCCACATTGTTGCAGTATTAAAAGCGAGCTCACGCATCTCCTCCTGCCCGTTTTCATTTAATGTTTGAAACCGGACATCCCCTCCCAGGTTGCCGGCAATGAGTACATAGTGCTGAAAAGGTATGATTTCATATTTTACAGGAAATGACTTCTTTAGAAGAATTTCTTTTCTGCTGATTTCTGTAAGATCAGGATTAAGCACTGTCCAGGTCAGCGGGCCCGGATATTTAGATTGTATGAGTACAATTTTATTATTAATACTATGCAGAATGCTGTTATATCCGGTGCTTCCCGGAACAAGGTAAGTCTGGCATTGCCCGTTTATTACCAGCAATACAGACAGGAAGAAGATAAGGTGTTTCATCCGTGAGGATTTGCGCTAAGATACCAGATGTTTTATAGTGGTACCAATGAGCCGGATCATTTAACATATCCTTAGTGCAGTAGTCTAGTAGTCAGCCTGTAAACGATGGTATCAAAACTATATCCAACACTTCGGAATTAATTGACTATCTTTGATTCCTGCTCCACAATGTACTTCACACAGGTACCGGCAGGTTGTAAGCCGGTGGACTACTCTTCTTGTAATAAAACAAGAAGATTTATTTTAAACTTTCGCTGTTTCAGAAACTACAACGTCTTTTCCAGCCCCATAAAAAAATAGTTAAAAACCATCATGGCTTTTAGAAAATTAGCATTGACTGAACCAGTCCTTAAGGCATTGGCTCACGAGGGGTATACCACACCCACACCCATTCAGCAACAGGCAATCCCTTTTATATTACAGGGAAAAGATCTGCTCGGTTGCGCACAGACCGGAACCGGCAAAACCGCCGCTTTCGCCATTCCTATTCTTGAATTAATGCAGGCTCAGAAACCGCTGGGTCCCGGCATCAAAGTACTGGTACTGACACCAACCCGCGAACTGGCCATCCAGATCGATGAAAGCTTTGCGGCTTATGGCCGTTATGCAGGTATCCGTCACACTGTTATTTTCGGTGGCGTATCACAACACAGCCAGGTGAATGAACTGCGCCGTGGCGTGGATGTACTGGTGGCTACACCCGGTCGTTTACTCGACCTGATGCAGCAGGGTTTTATCCACCTTGACAAACTGCAGATCTTTGTACTGGACGAAGCCGACCGTATGCTTGATATGGGCTTTATCCATGACGTGAAAAAAGTAATTGCCAAACTGCCGGCAAAAAGACAAACCCTGTTTTTCTCGGCCACCATGCCGCCTGAAATACAGAAACTGGCGGATGTATTATTGAAACATCCGGCCAAAGTGGAAGTAACACCACCGGCTTCAACCGTTGACAAGATAGAGCAGCAACTGTATCATGTGGCCAAAAAGGAAAAGCCTGAATTACTGCTTCATTTACTGAAGAACCCGGAAATAAAAACAACCCTTGTCTTTACCCGTACCAAACATGGGGCGGATAAAGTGGTGAAGATCCTGCAGAAATTCCAGATCCGTTCTGCCGCTATCCATGGCAATAAATCACAGAATGCACGTCAGGGCGCACTTGCGGATTTTAAAAACGGAACGCTTCGGGTACTGGTGGCCACTGATATTGCGGCCCGTGGTATTGATATTGATGAGCTGTCGCATGTGATCAACTTTGACCTGCCCGATGTGCCCGAAACTTATGTACACCGGATCGGTCGTACAGGCAGGGCGGGTAATGAAGGTATAGCTATCTCGTTCTGCAGTGCAGATGAGAAAGAGGAACTGCGGGATATCCAGAAACTGATCGGTAAACAAATACCGGTGGTGAAAGAACATCCGTTTACAGAGAATGCCCACCAGACGGCCCCGGCTGCGGAAGAAAGACAGCCCCGTAATAATTTCAGGGGACAGCAACAAGGTGACAGACGCCAGGGAAATAACCGGGGTAACAGTGGTAATAGCAACAGGCCTGCTCAAAAGCAGCAACCAGCCAGGAGAGCGAATTCACATTCGCCGGCAAGACAAGGATCTTCTAAACCTCAAACGGCTCAACACCAAACGACTAAACCTCAAACAACTCAACAACAAACCTCTCCCAACCGCCAGACGCTCGAGCAGTGGGAAGAAGCGGAACGCTGGTAATTACTTGAGGTCTCT
>CAZFLL010000052.1:0-26871 GCA_964519865.1 uncultured Chitinophaga sp.
GTAAAATGGCCCCCATATGGAAAATCAATCCTGGGACTCCATACCCGACTATAGGATTGTCCGTCCACATACCATTTGAATTTTGCCCCTTCAGGCAGACCACCTGGCGTTTTATTGGTGAAGAAAACTGTTGTTCCGCCCAATATTTTTCCGTTTAGCGGATCATACTTGTATTGCTCCCATGTGAAAGATGGTTGTAGTGTACATATCATTGGGCAATCTGTTCTGACATCAGCAAAAAAAGAATCTGACCTGGCCACAGAACCGCTTGTATCCAGCAACATCCAGAAGTGCTTAACTTTGTAAATCCCGCATTCAGCATATATATGTACCGGTGCATTTTTCTCACTTATCCGGCCATCACCAAACAACCATATATGCCGTTCATTAACAGAATCTGAAAAATGCTGCCCAAAGAATCGAACAGTGTCTTTTACCGAAACAGTGGTAAATGCCGCTTTCCCCTGTAAAGGTTCCTGTGCAAATGAAAAAAAGACAATTAATACTGCACCAATCAGCATCATTTGCTTTTTCATTATATAAAATTTATTGAATAAGGATTAATAATTCAAATGTATCCCCAAAATGGTCTTTTGAACATGATTAGGCACCTTATTTCATTTTTTCACTCATTTTTAACTACTCTTCCCATCATATAAAATCTGCAAAAATCCAAAAGAGCCTGAACAATTACAATTTTCTTAGATTTACTCAATGGACAGAATAAAACCGGCCACTTACTATAACAATAGGATTAATACATTTAACGAAACAATAAAAGGGCTTAAAAAGAAAGCTCTTACCCTTTCCTGGCTTCGTCTTTTGAGCTTTCTGTCCACCATCGCCATCGGCTGGATGCTCTGGCCCGAAGGATTAATACCGGCCACAGCAGGTATCATAGCTGGCTTGACCTTCTTTATCATAATTGTCAACCGTGACCTCGATAATAAAGACAGGATAGAAAATACTTCCCGTTTACTGGAAATCTGCCGGAATGAACAACTCTCCATTAATCATCAATACCAGCATTTCCCGGATGGCATTCAATACCTGGTCCCCCAGCATCCTTACGCGGCTGACCTGGACCTCTTTGGTCATGCATCGCTTTACCAGTATATCAACCGCACCTGTTCTGAACAGGCCGGGCAATTACTCGCTGACTGGTTGCTGGAGCCTGCTCCCGCTCCTGTAATTATTGAAAGACAAAATGCGGCAGCTGCTTTAGCCACTATGCCCGAATGGAACCAGCAACTGCAGTCCTATGGGGCCGCAAAAAAAATAACCCTGGCTGCTGAACGCAATATCAGCAACTGGATCAATGAAAAAAACAGGGTCATTCATCATACCGGCTGGGTCATCCTCCGCTTCCTTTTCCCGTCGGTCACCATTGGTTTTCTCCTGATTTACCTGTTTGATGTCATCACACAACCCCAGTTTCTTTCGGGCCTCACCGTTTTTTTAGCGCTCACACTGGCCATTTCCAAAAAACTGATGCCAGCCTGGAACAAACTGGGCAAGATCAGTGAGGAACTGGAAAGTTTTGCAGACAGTATCCGCCATATTGAGACTGCCTCATTTACGGATGAAGGGTTGAATAGACTTAAAGCTTCATTTACCAGTAAGGATGGTAAAAAAGCTTCCATACAAATTGTCGCCTTAAAAAAAATCATGGACCGGCTGGATTACCGGCTCAATCCCGTGGTTTTTATACCACTCAGCATTTTTCTTTGCTGGGACCTGCAACAGGTTTTTGCCCTGGAGAAATGGAAGAATAATAACAAGGAAGGCATTAAACATTGGTTCGCTTCCCTGGCTGAACTCGAGGCATTGGCTTCCCTTGGCAACCTTCGTTTCAACCACCCGGATTGGGTATTTCCAACCATAGAAGAGAGTACTGCTTTTACTGGTGTTGCACTCGGGCATCCATTGATCCCTGAAAATAAACGGGTAAATAACAGTTTCAGCACAAGCGGCGATGGAATCATCAACCTGGTGACCGGTTCCAATATGGCAGGCAAAAGCACTTTCCTGCGCAGCTGTGGAATCAATATCGTTCTCGCGATGGCCGGTGCCCCGGTATGCGCCTCTTCCCTGCGCCTGTCACCTCTCCGGATTATGAGCAGTATGCGGATCAGCGATAACCTGGAAGAAAGCACCTCCACTTTCTACGCCGAACTGAAAAAACTGAAAGCGATCATTGAAGCCGTCAATAAAAAAGAAAAAGTTTTTCTCCTGCTGGATGAGATCCTTCGCGGCACGAACTCCGGTGATCGTCATACCGGCTCCAGGGCACTGATCAAACAACTGATCGCCCAACAGGCCACCGGCATCGTAGCCACTCACGACCTGGAACTGGCAAAACTGAAAGAGGAATACCCGCAGCGATTATTCAATTACCATTTCGATGTCCAGATCGCCAATGAGGAATTGTTCTTCGATTATATCCTGAAAGAAGGCGTTTGTCAGAGTATGAACGCGTCGTTGCTTATGAAAAAAATCGGAATCAACATCTAAAAGTACGAGGTACGAAGTACAAAGTACGAATAGCGTGATATTGGTAGAACCTGACAAAAAGAAACGGATTAAAATACAAAAGACCGGGGCTACCCGGTCTTTTGTATGATCTTTAAATCTTTCCCAACTTTAAACGACCTCGTACTTTGTACTTCGTACCTCGTACTTTATCTGCCCCATCCAAACCAGTCATTCCCGTTCGCATACAGCATCAGTCCGAGGAGAAGGACCATGCCTACCACCTGCGCATACTCCAGGAATTTTTCATTGGGTTTGCGGCGGGTGATCATTTCGTAGAGGGTGAACATGACGTGACCGCCATCGAGGGCCGGTATCGGTAATATGTTCATGAAGGCGAGGATCACGGAAAGCATGGCCGTTAAGCGCCAGAAAGATTCCCAATCCCAGGTGGGTGCGAAAATGGAACCCATGGATTTGAAACCACCGATGCCTTTGATACCACCTGTACCCGGGGTGAAAATGGTTTTAAACTGATCCACATAATCGACCAGTTCTGTATAGGTCATTTTTACACCGGCAGGGAAGGCCGCAAAGAAACCGTATTTGGTTACTTCCAGTTTTATCCAGCCCAGGCTATCCTGCTGCTCAATGCTGCTATAGGGATTAAACCCGATCTGTCCTTCCTCATTGATCTTTGTGAGGAAACTGGTATCAGCCCCGTTCCGGTTCACGGTAAGTAAAACGGTTTTACTTTTTTTAGTATCCAGTATATCTGATAACTGGTCAAAATATTCAAACCTTACAGAGTCTAAACCGACGATCCGGTCATTCTTCCGTAAACCAGCCATATAGGCCCCCGAAGTATCACTGACCCGCGAAACAATGGCCGGGAAACGGGGTTCGATAAAGCCTTTTCTTTTCTGGTTTTTATTCTCTATCAGTTGCCCCACAAAATCCTTGGGCAGGTCAAGCACGATCTTCTGGCCATCCCTTTCAATCTGCACTTTTTCCGCGGTGATCAGTTTTTTCCTGAAGCGGTTGAGGTCATACACTTCTTTTCCGTCCACACCCAGGATACGGTCCCCGTTTTTGAAACCGATCTTCATCAGGGTGCTGTCACCCACATGCACACCATAACGCATGGAACTGGAAGGTACTTTCTTATCCCCCCAGATCATCAGGATAAAGGCATAGATCACAAATGCAGTAAGGATATTCATGATCACCCCGCCCAGCATTACAATCAGCCGTTGCCAGGCCGGTTTGCTGCGGAATTCCCATTCCTGTGGAGGTTGTTTCAGCGCCTCTTTATCCATACTCTCATCGATCATACCGGAGATCTTTACATAACCACCAAGCGGCAGCCAGCCGATCCCGTAAACCGTATCGCCGATCTTTCGTTTGGCCAGGGAGAACCAGGGATCAAAGAAGAGAAAGAATTTCTCCACCCGGCATTTGAACCAGCGGGCGGTTATATAATGGCCAAACTCATGCAGGATCACGAGGATGGATAAGGAGAGGATTAATTGCCCGGCCTTAATACCCACCACAGACCAGTTTATCGCTAAAAGACTCATCATGTTATTAAAAATAAATTCCCGAACACATTCGGGAAATAAGAATATAAGAGATTATAGTTTGATAATATCCGCTGCAAAATTACGGGCCTCCCCGTCGCTTTCAAAATATTCCTCCAGCGAGGGTTTTTCGATAAAAGGCAGGCTCATCATGGTTTTTTCGATGACTTCGGTCATGTCCAGGAAATTGATCCGGTTGCGCAAAAAGGCAAAGACCGCGATCTCGTTCGCCGCGTTCATAATACAGGGCAGGTTGCCGCCCTTGGCCAGTGCATCCTGCGCCAGGGCCAGGTTACGGAAGGTTTTCAGGTCGGGATCCTCAAAAGTCAGGGTGCTTACTTTCCTGAAATCATAGCGCGGGAAATTATTCGGAATCCTTTTCGGGAATCCAAGTGCATACTGGATCGGCAGTTTCATATCGGGCAGGCCCATTTGAGCCTTGATACTGCCATCCTCAAACTGAACCATACTGTGAATAATACTCTGCGGGTGAATCACCACCTGTATCTGTTCGGGCTTCAGGTTAAACAGCCATTTGGCCTCGATCATTTCGAGTCCTTTATTCATCAGTGTGGCGGAATCAATCGTGATCTTGGCCCCCATATTCCAGTTGGGATGCTGCAGGGCATGTTCCCTTTTTACATTCACCAGGTAATTGGGTTTGCGGCCAATAAAAGGTCCGCCGGAAGCAGTGAGTATGACTTTATCAATCCGGTTACGGGTCTCCCCCACCAGGCATTGAAAAATGGCAGAGTGTTCGGAGTCCACGGGAATCACCGGTACCCGGTGCTCCACGGCTTTCTGCATAATGATATCACCGGCCACCACCAGGGTTTCTTTATTGGCCAGGGCAATGGCTTTGCCCGCATAGATCGCGTTCAGGGTTGGCTTTAACCCGGCGTAGCCGACAATGGCCGCCAGCATCAGGTCATAACAATCCATGAGGGCCACTTCTTCCAGGGCTTTCTCGCCCGCAAATACTTTTATGGGAGTCGCTGCCAGTGCTTCTTTAACCCGGATATATTTTTTCTCATCCCCGATGACCACCACATTCGGATTGAACTGGAGGGCCTGGCGGATCAGCAGGTCATCATTATTCTGGGCGGTAAGCACTTCCGCGGAAAATTTATCCGTATTGGCAGCAATCACATCCAGGGCCTGCGTACCGATGGAACCGGTAGAGCCGAAAATGGCAATGCGTTTGATGGGTTGTTCTTTATCCATTAAAGACTTACTGGTTTTCTGTCCATTTAATTAATTCATCCGCGATCTTCCGGTCATTGCTGAGCCGGGGTACTTTATTCTGTCCGCCCAATTTACCAATTGATTTCATGTAATCAATAAATCCGTTCTTCCGGACGGGAGTGAGTTTGAGTGGTTTTAATATTGATCCACTGATCAGGTCGTCATAATACACATTTTTCTGCCTTAATGCAAGATCCAGCCGCGCGGAAAATTCGTCGAGGCTGTCGGGTGACTGCTCAAATTCCACAAACCATTCATGGTACGATTTGCCCTGGTCACTGCTTACAAAAGGGGCCACGGTAAACTCGGTAATCTGCACATTCATTTCCTCCGATACTTTGAGCATACTGTACTCCACTTCCTCCCCGATCACGTGTTCGCCAAATGCCGAAATAAAATGCTTGGTCCGGCCCGAAACGATCAGCCGGTATGGATCCACCGAGAGAAACTTCACGGTATCCCCGATATTATAGCCCCAGAGTCCCGCATTATTATTTATGATCAAGGCGTAATTCTCTCCCACTTTCACATCCTTCAACGACAAACGGGTCGGGTTTTCATTAAAGATCTCGCCGGCCGGTACAAATTCAAAAAAGATGCCGCTATTCGTATTCAGCAATAATCCTTCCGCTTCCTGTGAATCCTGGAAGGCAAAGAACCCTTCACTGGCCGGAAATAATTCAATCGTATCTATCTTCCGGCCGATGCTTTCAAACAATTTGGCTTTATAGGGTTCAAAATTCACACCGCCCTGTACCATTACATTAAAATTGGGAAAGAGTTCACCTACTTTTTTCCCGCTGCGTTTAACCAGTTCATCAAAATACATCTGCATCCAGGGTGGAATTCCGCTGATCAGGGTCATATTCTGATGGATGGTCTCGTCCACAATTTTCCCGAGTTTGGTCTCCCAGTCTTCGATACAATTGGTCTCGTAACTGGGCATCTGGTTCGACCGCAGGTATTGGGGCACGTGGTGATTCACGATTCCGCTCAGCCGGCCGGTCGGGATACCACCCACCCGTTCCAGGACCGGTGAACCCGATAAAAAGATCAGTTTCCCGTCTGCAAACCGGGTATTTCCCGTTTCAGCCATATAACAAAGCAGGGCATTCCTGGCCGTATTGATATGGTTGGGGATAGAATCCTTGGTGATGGGTATATACTTGGTGCCACTGGTGGTGCCGGAGGTCTTGGCAAAATAAATAGGACGGCCCTTCCAGAGAATATTGTGCTTGCCTTCCTTGATCTTTTCTATCCAGGGTTTCAGCTGTTCATAGTCCCGGACCGGTACAGCCTGCTTAAATCCCTCATAGTCAGACACTTTATCCAAGCCTGCCGATTTCCCAAATTCAGTGACCCGGCCAACTTTGAGCATTTGCTTCAGAATGGCGTCCTGGTCGGCCAGGGCTGTGGCCATTCCTTTCCGGATACCTTTATATATATACGAGGCAAAGGGTTTTGCCAGAAAAGACTTGATTTTCATACTTTCATGATATGGTCCGCCACAGCGGGGTACAAATATAACAGATGCCCCGGCAAAAAAGGGGGGCTAAATGTTCGTAAAACTTTGATTTCCCGTTTGCCACTTCAAAAATTACCCTTACCTTTGCCGTCCTAATTTTAAGCGTATGATAGCTGTAGTAAAAGTAGCCGGACAACAGTATAAAGTGGAAAAAGACCAGACTTTATACGTTCCCCATGTGGATGGAAATGCCGGTGATAAGCTGGACCTCGAAGTATTGCTCGTGGATGCCGATGGTAAACTGTCTGTAGGCGGAACTGTTGGTACCAAAGTACAGGCCGAGATCCTCGACCAGGTAAAAGGTGATACCGTGATCGCCTACAAACAAAAACGCCGTAAAGGTTTCCACAAAAAGAAAGGACACCGTACAGCGTATACAAAAATTAAAGTAACCAGTATTGCTTAATCAGTAAAAGCGGTAACCTGTAACCAGGATACCATTGAACTGATCAACTAATCAACTCAAAACTTATAAACCTAATACAATGGCACATAAGAAAGGTGAAGGTAGTGTAAAGAACGGCCGTGACTCACAAAGCAAACGTCTTGGCGTAAAGATCTTCGGTGGTCAGGCTGCTGTTTCTGGCAACATCATCGTTCGTCAGCGTGGCACCGTTTATCACCCCGGTAAGAATGTAGGTGTAGGTAAAGACTTCACTTTATTCGCACTGACTGATGGTGTGGTGGAGTTCCGCAAGGCGAAAAACAACAAGACAGTTGTATCTGTTGCGATCGCTGAAGCATAAGCCGCTTGGGACCCTCTTTTGAATTTTGTGGAAAAAAAATTTGGGTAGTATAAAATAATTGTTATTTTTACTATCGTTAACCCATTTTACTAAACATTAAATTCAAAAAAAATGGCTACTAAGAAAAAAGCTGCTAAAAAAGCTGCTCCCAAGAAAAAAGCTGCTCCTAAAAAGAAAGCTGCTAAAAAAAAGAAATAAGTTCGCTTATTCCTTTAAAGAAATAGAAAGTCCTTCGAAGTTCGAAGGACTTTTTTTTTATCCCTCCCTGCGGTCGTGATGACAATCATACTTAGCAACTCCTCTCTCCTCTCTCCTCTCTCCTTTCTCCTATTTCCCTTAAATTCGTCCCATGGACAACGCCGCCATAGCCGACAACTTCAGCCTGCTCGCCAAACTCATGGATATCCATGGCGAGAATTCCTTTAAGTCAAAAACCTACGGGGCCGCCGGCTTCAATATTGAAAAAATGCCGGTATCCTTAAAAGATACCCCCCGGGAAAAACTTTCCGGGATCAAAGGCATTGGCCCCAGTGTGGCCGAAAAAGTGACTGAGATGCTGGAGACCGGTAAACTCGGCGTACTGGAAGAGTATATCGCCAATACACCGCCCGGTGTGATTGAAATGCTGAATATAAAAGGAATCGGGCCTAAAAAGATCCATACGATCTGGAAAGAAATGGGGATCGAATCGATCGGCGAACTGCTCTATGCCTGTAATGAAAACCGGCTCACCCTCTTTAAAGGTTTTGGTGAAAAGACCCAGCAGAATGTCCAGGCCTCCATTGAATTTTATTTTCAGCACCAGGGACATTTTCTGTACGCCCAGCTGGAAGAAGTATTTCCGCAGATCGATCAGTACCTCAAAAAAATGTTCGGGTCAGACAAAGTGCATATCACCGGGCGTTACCGCCGGCAGGAACTGACGATTGAAGAACTGGAATTTGTGGTCCTGGATAAAAATGAAAAAATAAAACGGGCTTTCCAGACAGCACAGCCCCCGGAATTGCTGGAGGAAAAACCGGACAGCTTGTTATACCAGCTGAAAAACGGGTTGAAGCTCCGTTTATATACGGGGGGCGATTCTTTGGCGGGGTCCTTGTTTAAAACCACCGCCAACCCGGTTTTCCTGGAAGCATTTGAACAAAGTTTTCCTGCCATCGATTATAAAAAAGCGGGCGCTGATGAAAACGCCGTGTTCAGCCAGGCCGGCATTCCTTCAATACCACCCTGTCTGCGCGAAACAGCGGAGATCATACGTACGGCCAGTCAGCAGGGAATTCCCCAACTGATACAGGCAAATGATATCCGGTCGATCATTCATAGCCATAGTAACTGGAGCGATGGCAGTAACACCCTGGAGGAAATGGCGGCGGAATGTATAAAACGCGGATTGGAATACCTGGTAATATCCGATCACTCGCAGACTGCTTTTTATGCCAACGGACTTAAAGAAGACCGGATACGCGAACAACATCGCCAGGTGGATCAGCTCAACAGCCAGCTAGCCCCTTTTAAGATATTCAAGAGTATTGAAAGCGATATCCTGAACGATGGCAGCCTGGACTATCCGGATGATGTATTAAAAACATTTGACCTGGTGATTGCCTCGGTGCATAGTAATCTTGGTATGCCTGAAGAGAAGGCCAATGCCAGGCTCATTAAGGCGATAGAAAATCCATACACCCGTATACTCGGTCACATGACCGGACGCCTCCTGCTGAGCCGCAATGGCTACCCGGTGGATCACCGGCTGATTATTGATGCCTGTGCCGCGAATAATGTGGTGATTGAACTGAACGCGCATCCGAGACGCCTGGATATTGACTGGAAATGGATCGGGTATGCGCTGGAAAAAGAAGTGTTGCTTTCCATTAATCCCGATGCGCACGCATTGGACGGTTTTGATGACGTGAAGTATGGTGTACTGGCCGCGCAAAAAGGCGGATTAACCAAAGAAAATAACCTGAGCAGTTTCAGCCTGGCGGAATTTGAAAAATTCCTGGCCGGGAAATAAACGCCTTCATTGGCAAAAACGCATATATGAAACAATTACCCCTCTTCCTGTTCCTGGCAGTAGTCATGGCCGCCTGTAACCACAAAGAAAAAGCAGACCTGCTCGTTTACAATGCAACAATCTATACGGTTGACTCCGCATTCAGCACGGCAGAAGCCATGATACTGAAAGACGGTAAAATACTGGCCACCGGCAAAACAGCTGAACTGGAAAATAAATATGAAGCAAAAGAGAAACTGGATGCAGGTGGTGACTATATCTACCCTGGTTTCATTGACGCCCATGCCCATTTTGTAGGGTATGGATTAAGTCTGCAGACAGTAGATCTTACCGGTACGAAAAGCTGGGAAGAATGCCTGGAAAAAGTGAAAGCTTTCGCTGCTGAAAATAAAGAAGGCTGGATTACCGGTCGTGGTTGGGACCAGAATGACTGGGCCATGAAAGAGTTTCCCAATAATGAAGTGCTCGATACCCTTTTCCCCGACAGACCGGTATTGCTGACCCGTATTGACGGACATGCTGCCGTTGCCAACCAGAAAGCACTGGACCTGGCTGGTGTGAAAGCCGGGGATACATTAACCGGTGGTGAAGTGGAAGAAATGGAAGGCAGCCTGACCGGTGTGCTGATCGATAATGCCGTTGACCTGGTGAGTGCGAAAATCCCGGCAGCCAGTGCTGAACAATTCAAGAAAGCATTGCAGGCAGCCGAACATAATTGTTTTGCGATGGGACTGACTACTATTGATGACTGCGGACTGAGTTATACTTCAGTTGACCGCATCAAAGAACTGCAGTCAGGCGGTGACCTTAAAATGCGCTTATATGTAATGCTGAGTGATGAGAAAGCAAACTATGACTATGCCCTGAAGAACGGCCGTATCAAAACAGACCGGTTGAATGTGCGGAGCTTTAAAGTGTATGGTGATGGGGCACTGGGTTCAAGAGGGGCCTGTCTTCTCCAGCCTTATAGTGATAAGCCCGGGCATTACGGATTCCTGCTCAGTCAGCCGGCCCATTTCGATTCAGTAGCCAGCTGGCTGAATGAAAACAAGTGGCAGATGTGCACGCATGCCATTGGTGACAGTGGCAATCGTATTATATTAAATACTTATGCAAAATACCTGCAGGGGAAAAATGACCTGCGCTGGCGTATCGAGCATGCACAGGTCGTGAATCAGTCCGATTTTACCTTATTCGGTGACTACTCCATCATCCCTTCTGTACAACCCACCCATGCCACCAGTGATATGTATTGGGCGGGTGACCGTTTAGGGGCAGAACGGGTAAAAGGCGCTTATGCCTATCAGCAATTAGTAAAACAAAACGGATGGATACCGCTGGGTACTGATTTCCCCGTTGAAGATATTTCCACTTTTAAAACTTTTTATGCGGCGGTGGTCAGAAAAGACGCGAAGGGATGGCCGGCTGAAGGTTACCAGATGGAAAATGCATTAACACGGGAACAGGCACTGCGTGGCATGACGATCTGGGCCGCGCGTGCCAATTTCGAGGAAACCGAGAAAGGCAGTCTTGAAAAAGGTAAACTCGCCGACTTCGTGATCCTGGATGCAGACCTGATGAAAGAAACACCGGAGAAGTTATTGTCAGTTAAAGTGAAGATGACGTTTGTGGGCGGAGAGCGGGTTTATATGAAGTAGTTGAAAGGTTAATAGGTTAACAGGTTGATAAGGGTATGCACTAACAAGTCAACCTGTTAACCTATCAACTTGTCAACTTTTAAACCACATCCTTTTCCCCTTAGGTAAAAATTCGTAATTTTGCCCCCATGAGCTGGACCGAAAAAAGGGTGGTGAAAGTAGCCGTCCTCGATCTCTATGAAGGCGCCGCCAACCAGGGCATGCGTTGTATCCGTAGCATCCTCATCGAATGGGCTGAGCAGAATGACCTGCTTCTCTATGCGAAAGAATATGATGTCCGGTTAAAGAATGAACTCCCCGATACTTCTTACGATATTTATATTTCAAGTGGTGGCCCCGGCGACCCGCTCACCACACGTTATGACGACTGGGATATTGCCTGGTGCCGCTGGCTCGATAAAATGCACCGCTGGAATGAGAATCCGGACAACACGGTAAAAAAACATATTTTCTTTATCTGCCATTCCTTCCAGCTGGCCAGCCGTTTCTTTAATGCGGGTGTGGTATGTAAACGTAAGTCCACTTCCTTTGGAGTATTTCCGGTACATATGCTGCATTCAGGCATGGAAGAGCCCGTATTTGAAGGACTGAAAGATCCTTTTTATGCCGTGGACAGCCGTGACTACCAGGTCATACAACCCCATCATGGATTACTGAACGAGATGGGGGCTTCCATTCTCTGTATTGAAAAAAGCCGTCCCCATGTGCCTTACGAAAGGGCCATCATGGGTATACGCTTCAATGACTATATGATCGGTACACAGTTTCACCCCGAAGCGGATGCCACGGGTATGAGTATGTACCTGCAACGGGAAGATAAAAAAACAACGGTGATCGAGAACCATGGAGAAGAAAAATGGCAAAACATGCTCGAACACCTGGAGGACCCGGATAAGATCCGCTGGACCTATTCCCATATCCTGCCCAACTTCCTCAACCAGGCCATCGGCCAATTAATGGAAGTACCCGCCTAGGAAACCGGGCAGCTTATTTTGTGACCCCGTCCGCAATCCTTAACTTCCATACGTAAATCATTGAACATGGTGCCATCTATCCGTGAAGCGTATAATGCCGCGTTTACTGCAGAAAAATATGAAGGATTCCTGAAGGACCTTCACAGTGCCTGGCCCGGCCAGATCGATTTCCGCGTGGCAGAGACCGCCATTTTTGTCCCCAAAGACTTTACCACCAAAATGCTGGATGCCTGCGAAAATATCGTGGACATTATCGCGGATCCGAAATTCTCTGAACTCACAAAACAGGCGATTCCATCCAATGTACGGGTACCCGGTGAAAATACACATTCCCATTTTATCGCATTTGATTTTGGCATCTGCATCAATGAAGCCGGCGAATATGAGCCCCAACTGATCGAAATGCAGGGGTTCCCCACCCTTTTTGGCTATGAAGTATTGCTGGACGATGTATACCACCGCCATTTTGATATACCGGCTGGCTTCCATAGTTACCTGGGCGGATATAACCGGGAAAGTTACCTGCAACTCCTGAAAGAGATCATTGTAAAGGATCATGCGCCTGAACACGTCATCCTGCTCGAAATATTTCCGCGTAAACAAAAAACCCGGATTGATTTTTACTGTACTGAAGCATATACCGGAATCAAGATGGTATGCCTCACTGAACTGATCAAAGAAGGAAAAAAATTGTACTACCTGAATGAAGGCAAAAAAACGGAAGTAAAACGGATTTATAACCGGGTGATCTTTGATGATCTGCAGCAACAGCCCGCTGATGTACAGGAAAAGGGGAAAATATTCTTTGAAGAACTTGATGTGGAATGGTGCCCTCACCCCAACTGGTTTTACAGGATCAGCAAATACACATTACCGCTGATCCGTCATCCCTATGTACCCCCGACTTTTTTCCTGGATGAAATCAAACAGATTCCCGCTGACCTGGAAAATTATGTCCTGAAGCCCTTATTCTCCTTTGCCGGACAGGGAGTGATCATTGATGTAACCCAGTCAGATATTGATCAGGTAAAAGACCCGGAGAACTGGATCCTGCAGAAAAAAGTAAAGTATGCGGATGTGATTCAGACCCCGGATATTCCGGCTAAAGCGGAGATCCGGATTTTCTATTTCTGGAAAGACGGCGCACTAAGACCTGTTCCCACAAATAACCTGGCCAGGCTGAGCAAGGGAAAAATGGTGGGTGTCCGTTATAACAAAGACAAAGAATGGGTGGGCGGTACATTCTGTTTATTTGCCCCCTAGCCCTCTTCCCCTTCGCTAAACTGGCCTGTCCGTCAGTCAGGGTCACGGAGGACAAAGAAAGAGGAATATTACCCCGAAAGTTCAAAATTCAATTCTATCATGCAACTGATCAAAGATTGTAAACCCAAAGCACTGGCTCCCGGATTAACCGGTTATTATGCACATGGTGAACAAATGACCCTCGGCCTGGTGGAAATAAAAAAAGGGAGTGATCTCCCGCAACACCAGCACCCGCATGAACAGATCACCTATATACTCGAAGGTCAGTTAGACATGACGATTGGCGGAAAGCTATGCCAGCTGACTGCCGGGATGTACTATGTAATTCCATCCAATGTATGGCATGGGGCGGTGGCAGTAACTGATTGTAAAGTGATCGATGTATTCAATCCGGTGAGGGAGGATTACAAATAAAGGGTGAGTTGAGGGTTGAGCGTTGAGAGTGTCTGTAAGAAGGGTTTATCTGTTTAGTCGTTCAGAGGAGCCTTTTGTTAAGTTCCGGTCTTTATACACAACTTCTTTTTTTCACTAATATTATATTTTTTTTATCTTTATGTTAACCTGCCGGTTCACTCCGGTCATAGTATACAAACTGAACCAATCAACTACCCGTTGAATTCATTTCTAAATGAATCAGCATCCTGGCCATCAGAACCAACTAAAAACTGAAAGTGCCGGGATAAAATGGTTTAACATGGAGAAACCTGTAATTACCCTTCGTCGATTTCTTTTACAAATATTATTCCTGCTTGTACTCTATTCAGTATGCAGGGTGTTTTTCGTCTGGTATAACCATCGTTTTTTTTACCTGCAGGATTATTCCTCTGTATCATCCCTGTTCATACATGGCCTGCGGTTTGACCTGGCCGCAATCGCATTTACCAACTTCCCGTTTTTTATTTTCAGCCTGTTGCCCGGTACCCTGCCCCATTTACTTCGCACCCGGAAGTTTATGAAATTCCTGTTCATCGTTCCAAACAGCCTGGCGGTCATTATCAGTTGCGCGGATATTGCTTATTACCCGTTCATTTCGAAAAGAATGCAGTTTGATGCTTTCCGGTTTATTGACGGGGAGAAAGGAAATGATTTTTACCGGCTCATGCCGACACTGCTGCTGGAATACTGGTATTTATGTCTCTTATGCGTTTTAATGATTTTCCTGCTTATAAAAGTGTATAAAAGAATTGACTCCATTCAGCCGCAGGTCACTCCTTCGTTAAAAAACCTGGTCACTTCGACCGCTGTTTTTATAGCCGGACTTGGATGTTGCGTAGTGGCTATGAGAGGTGGCTTACAACTGAAACCGTTGAATATAATCAGCGCTTCTGAAATAGTAGATGCCCGGAATATGGCAGCTGTTATCAATACCCCCTTCTCCATCATTAAAACGATCGGTAAAAAAAGATTACAACCTGCCAACTATTATCCCGAAAGTGAATTAAACAATTGTTATAAAGGTCTTCACATCCCTTTTCCTGCTGGTTCGGCCGGAAAACAGAATGTGGTGTTATTTATAGTTGAAAGCCTGTCCAGCAAGTACCTGGGCTTCTTTAACGGGGAAGCCAAAACCCCGTTCCTGGATTCACTTTTTTCCCAGAGCCTTGTGTACAGCAACGGGTTTGCCAATGCCAATGAAACGGTACAGGGCATTCCGGCTATTCTGTCTTCGATCCCATCCTGGCAGGATGAACCTTTTATCTTTTCCCCATACGCGCTGAATTCAATTACATCCTTAGCCTCCATGCTGAAAAAAGAAGGATACCAGACTTCCTTTTTTCACGGGGGCTTCAACGGCACCATGGGATTTGAGCCCTTTTGCAAACTGGCTGGCTTTGATAAATACTATGGAAAAAAGGAATATAATAATGATGCCGATTTCGACGGGGACTGGGGCATCTGGGACGAACCATTCCTGCAGTTCCAGGCGGATAAACTGATCAATACCGGGAAACCATTCTTCTCGACTGTACTTACACTTAACACACATCACCCGTTTTCAATTCCTGGTAAATACAGGGAACAGTTTAATCAAAAAGGGGACCCGATTCTCCCCTGTATTCAATATACCGATTTTGCCATCCGGCGTTTTTTTGAAAAAATTAAACATACGGACTGGTATAAAAACACCCTCTTTGTCTTCACCGCCGATCATGCCTTCCAGAACACCAGTAAAAAAGACGCTCACCTGTCCGACTACTACAGGATACCCATTGTATTTCATAAACCTGACGGTTCTTTGAAGGGGATCAGCCCGGAAATTGCCAACCAGATTGACATCATGCCTTCTGTCCTGCACCTGCTGAATTATCCCTCCCCTTATTTCGCCCTGGGAAAAAACCTGTTTGACGAATCCTGTAACCGGTTTTCAATCAGCTATAATGCCGGAATCTATCAATATATTGATTCAGCTTATTGTTTCCAGTTCAACGGACAAAAAGCGATCGCCTTATATAAATGGAAGACGGATAGCCTGCTTCGTGAAAACCTGCTCAAAGCCCAGGTGTCGCAGGTGAATTATATTCAACAGGAAGAATCTCTGAAAAAAATGATCCAGTCTTTCAACTCCTGCATGATCAATAATAAAATGATCTACCAGGATTCCCGGAAAGAGGGACTGACCGACAGGAACACATTTACTCCTTAAAATTCTTTTTCAATTCCATCAGCTTTGCCTGGAACGGATTCAAAGGCTGAGGTTTGGATGTAGCAGGCTTTCCGGGTCTGCCGTCTTTCGGTCCTGCCGACTTCCGGTCTTCCTGACCTCCTTTCTGTCCGTCTTTTAATGATAAAGCGATCCGTTTACGCGAAGTATCCACTTCCAGTACAGTGGCCATCACTTTCTGTCCCAGTTTCACCGCTTCATTGGGGTCGCTGATATAACGGTTCGACAGATGTGAAATATGCACCAGGCCATCCTGTTTTACCCCCACATCCACAAAAGCCCCGAAATTGGTGATATTGGTAACAATGCCCGGCACTTTCATTCCCGGTTTCAGGTCTTCCATTGTACTTACACCTTCAGCGAAGCGGAATTCTTCAATCGGTGAACGCGGGTCACGGCCCGGCTTTTCCAGTTCCTTTAAAATATCTTCAATGGTAAACTGTCCAATGGTTTCTGTAACAAATTCCCTGGCCTTTAACTGTTTGCGGATTTCCGGGTTCCTGATCAGTTCCGGCACGCTACTATTGGCCTTAGCCGCCATCGCTTCCACCACATGGTAACTTTCCGGGTGTACAGCAGAGTTATCGAGGGGGTTGGCCGCATTGGGAATGCGTAAGAAGCCTGCGCATTGTTCAAAAGCTTTTGGTCCGAGCATGGACACTTTGCGCAATTCCTCCCGGCTCTTAAACCCACCATTCTTTGTGCGGTATTCCACCACATTTTTTGCCACGGTGGCACTCAGACCGGATACATAGGTAAGCAGGTGCTTACTGGCTGTATTTACATCCACTCCCACAAAGTTCACACAACTCTCGACCACCTGGTCAAGCGCGTCTTTCAGCCGGTTCTGATTCACATCATGCTGGTACTGTCCAACCCCGATACTCTTGGCATCAATCTTCACCAGTTCACTCAATGGATCGAGTAAACGACGGCCGATACTGATCGCTCCCCGCACCGTAACATCTTCATCCGGGAATTCTTCCCGGGCCACTTCACTGGCGGAATAAATGGAGGCCCCGCTTTCATTCACCATAAAAACGGAAACCGGCTTACCAAAATCAATCCCCCTGGCCAGTGCTTCTGTTTCCTTACTCGCTGTACCATTCCCATACCCGATCGCTTCAATATCATATTTAGCCACCAGTTCTTTGATCGTTTGTACGGCCCCGTTCCAGTCGTTCTGCGGAGCATGAGGGAAGATGGTGTTATATTTTAAAAATGTACCATGCTCATCAAGACAGACCACTTTACAACCGGTCCTGAAACCCGGGTCTATGGCCATGATCCGTTTTTGTCCCAGCGGCGAAGCAAGCAATAACTGGCGGAGATTCTCGGCAAACACTCGGATCGCTTCCTCATCTGCCTTTGTCTTACTCGCCATTCTGAATTCAGTCTCAATGGAAGGTTGCAATAAACGGTTATATGAATCTTCAATCGCGAGTTCCACCTGCCGGGCAGCAGCACCAGACGCTTTGAGTAATACACGTTTCAGTTCAGCGTGGGCCGCTTCTTTTTCAATATTAATTGTCATGATCAGGAATCCTTCTTTCTCCCCCCGGCGGATGGCCAGTATACGGTGCGAAGGACTCTGGGCCAGGGATTCTTTAAACTCAAAATAATCCCTGTATTTCTGTGCATCAGCTTCGTCTTTTTTAGTGGTCAGTACACGGGCAGAAACCGTGGCTTCTTCCGTAAACAATTTACGCACCAGGTTACGGGCCTGTTCATTCTCTGAGATCCATTCAGCCATGATATCACGGGCTCCCTGAAGGGCCTCTGTCGTGTCTTTTACCTGTTCATTGATATATTTCGCAGCTTCTTCCTCCGGATGAACCGCCCCCTGTTCAAACAGGAGTCTGGCCAGTGGCTCCAGTCCTTTCTCAATTGCCACAGAAGCCTTGGTTTTACGTTTTGGTTTATACGGCAGGTAAATATCTTCCAGCTCTGTGGCATTGATACAATCCTCAATCCGCTTTTTAAGTTCAGGTGTCAGTTTCCCGGTTTCCTCAATCGTCTTGAGCACCGTTTCCTTTCTTTTCTCCAGTTCATTAAAATATTTAATCTGTTCGATTACATTGCCAATGACCACCTCATCCAGGTTACCGGTGGCTTCTTTACGGTAACGGGCAATAAAGGGGATCGTGGATCCTTCCGTATGCAGATCATAAATACTGCTGACCTGTTTAAGGGTAAGGTTGAGGGTACCGGCTATCTGTTGACTGTATTTCAGCTCCATAGGTGATGTTGTTGGGGGAGCAAATCTAACGGACTGGCCAGAAGAAAAAAATTTGTTTTTTATCCACATTTTTCAAAATATATAGCCGGGATGACGGGAAGGAAGTAAGAAAAGAATATAAAATTTCCCCTTCCCCCGGATCATCCCGGCTATAATAAAGACACAATAAAAAAGATTATTCCTCCGCTGTATTTTTCATTTTAGACAATATGGCATAGGCATTTTTCGTCACCAGGGTCTTTTGCGCAAATCCTTCCAGTTTACTGCTGATCTCCAGCCGCCCGTTTTCCTTAACACCGGTCTCCACTTCAATCATGCGGAAATCATTTTTAGCTGACTGCATAAATACATACTGTTTATTCTCAAACCGCACCACGGCTTCTTCCGGCAGGGTGAGCACAGCTGTATTATTTACATTGATGGTGGCATTCAGGAACATACCCGGCAGCAGGTTTTTAGGCTTTGACTCAAAATGGCAGTGCACCAGGGCACCCCTGTTCTCATCCACATTCCGGGTTACCAGGATCACTTCACAATCGTAGGTGGTTGCCGGGTCATCCACAAAAGATACTTTTACTTTCTGGCCGGGACTCACTTTATTCAGGTCTTTTTCAAATACGGTGAGCGCGGCGTGCATGTCATCCGGGTTGATCAGTTCAAACAACACATCTGTTGCGGTTACATACCTGCCGATATTCACATTCACTTTTGATACAAATCCATTGATGGGTGAATGTACGGCCACGCTTCTCGAGATGTTGTTTTCAGAAAGCCCGGCCGGGTTTATACCGATCAACTGCAGTTTTTCACTATAACCTTTCAGCAATACTTTCTGTGAAAGATAATCCGCTTCAGCCTGCTGAAAAGTTTTCTCCGCATTCACTTTATTTTCATTCAGCATTTTCTGCCGGTCGTACTCCTGCTGCAGGAATTGTAACCGGGCTTTTGTCACCAGGTAATCCTGCTGCAGTTGCACCAGCGACTGGTCTTCCACCACGGCGATCACTTCACCCCGGCTGACGTGCATACCCGGCAGCAGTTTGGTGGACCGGAGGTATCCGCCCATCGGGAAACTGATGGAGACAATATTCTGGGGTGGAACATCCACGTGGCCATTTACCTTAAGAACGGTATTCAGGGATTGAAGCACCGGTGTACCGGTTTCAACGCCTGCATTTTTCAATTGTGCATCGGTTAATTGCACCTGGTCCTCCTTCATTTTTGGACTCTCACCGCTGGCTGTCTCCTTTTTAGAAGAACAGGCTGCTGTAAACAGCAAGGCCAGTATATAAATAGTATTACGGGTCATAATTTTTATTTTCCTGTTAAGTATTCGATTTCTGTACGGATCATATTTAATTGCTGAAGCGCGTCCAGCCTCGACAACTGTATCCCGGATGCATTGTGCATAAGCAGGGTCCATTCCAGGTAACTGATCTGTCCTTTCTCAAAATTCTGGGTGGCATGACGGATGATCAGTTCGGATTGGGCCAGTCCCTCGTTGTTGTAATAGGTTACCATCTGCAGTTGTTTACGGTAGGCTTCACTGTATTGCAGCAACTGACTTTTCAGTTGCTGATCAGCCGCTTTCACGTTCAGCAGGGCCGCTTCTTCACCCAGTTTTCCCGCCTTTACTTTATTTCGGGCAGCTTTGGTAAAAAGCGGGATACCCATACTTACACTGACTGTCCCGAACCGCTGACCGGCTCCGTAGTATTTCTGTGTAACCCCATCCGTTGACTGGTAACCGACAATGGACATATTGTTATAGCCTGCTGAAAGATCTGGCACCAGTTTATTCCGATCCAGCGCTGTTTGTGTGCTGGCCAGTTGCCATTGCCCCTCCCGGTATTTCACTAAGGGATGAGCCTGGATGCTGTTTGTATCCGGCATCAAGGCGACTGTTTGAGGTATTTCTGAAAGATCTGGCAGGTATAATGTGGATGAGTTCAGCATCCATTGCAGTTTTTGCTGATGGATCAGCAGGTCGGCCTGCAACTGGGTTAATTGTATTTTCAGTTGTGCCACCTGTGTTTCCGCACTTGTTTTTTCCAGTTGATTGGATTCCCCGGCTTTCAGCCGCAGCGAAGCAGCCTGTAATACCCGGCTGTATACACTATCCAGTTTTTGCAACAATTGCTGCCGGTTCAGCAGATCGGTCATTGTCCAGTATACCTGTCTTATTTCCTTATGGAGTTCCTGTTGCTTCCAGTTCACCAGGGCCTGCTGCGATAATTCCCCGGCCTTATAATATTCCCGCTGGCGTTTGTATACCACCGGTAATGTGAATGACTGGTTAATGGAAAAACGGGTATCGTTATTAACACTATTGATCTTTCCGTACTCAGCACTTAACAGCGTTTTACCCTGGTCCGCCACGGATGCCTGCAATTGTTTCCAGTAGGCAGATTCTTTCTGCAGGGCCTGAACAGATAAATTCTGCTGATCTGCTATTTTCAGCAGCTCATCCAGCTGCACCTTTTGTACTATAGGTGATTGAGCCTGCGAGAAGCCACCCAACGACAGGAAGATAAGTAATATGGCCACCGGTCTTGGTTTTCTCTTTACCGGCTTTTCTTTTTCCAGCCACATATAAAGTACCGGCAATAATACCAGGGTCAGGAAGGTGGCTGTTACCAGTCCGCCGATCACAACGGTTGCCAATGGCCGTTGTACTTCTGCTCCCGCACCTGCACTCAGGGCCATGGGTAAAAACCCGAGAGAGGCCACGGAGGCGGTCATCAGGACCGGCCTCAGTCTCACTTTTGTTCCTTCCATAATTATAAATTTAAGGTCATGCATACCCTGTTCTTTCAGTCGGTTGAATTCAGTGATCAGTACGATCCCGTTTAATACGGCCACACCGAATAAGGCAATAAAACCCACACCTGCCGAAATACTGAAGGGCATACCCCGAAGCCATAAAGCCAGGATACCGCCGATTGCAGAAAGCGGGATGGCGGAAAAGATCAGCAACCCGTATTTGAGTTTACCAAAAGCAAAATAAAGCATAATGAATATCAGCCCGAGTGCAATGGGCAAGGCAATACTCAGCCGCTTTTTAGCTTCCACCAGGTTTTCAAACTGCCCGCCATAAGTTACATAATACCCGGAAGGAAGTTTAACCTGTTCGTTGACTTTTGAACTTAACTCATCCACCACACTTTGTACATCACGTCCCCTTACATTAAAGCCGACCACGATTCTTCGTTTGGCATCTTCCCGTTGTATCTGGTTGGGGCCTTCCTTAATTTCCACGGTAGCCACCTGGTATAAGGGGATCTGGGTGCCTACCGGAGTGGAGATCAGTAAATTCTGTACATCGTTGAGGTCTTTGCGGGATTGCTGGTTCAGCCGGACCACCAGGTCAAACCGGCGTTCATTTTCATAGATCATACCGGCGCTCTCCCCGGCAAAGGCCGTACGGATGATGCGGTTCACATCTGAAACATTCAGCTGGTAGTGTGACATCTGATCGCGGTTATAACTGATCACAATCTGTGGTAATCCGGTCACGGTCTCCACATAGAGATCTGCTGCTCCATCAACTGTGCTTACCACTTCACCCAGTTTTTTGGAATAGGCCGCCAGCGTATCCAGGTCTTCCCCGAATATCTTACAAACCACATCCTGCCGGGCGCCGGTCATCAGTTCATTGAATCGCATCTGTACCGGGTATTGAAATCCGGCTGTGATTCCGGGAACATCTTCCAGGGCCTTGCTCATTTTATCAGCCAGTTCATCAAAGGTTTTAGCCGAGGTCCATTCGCTTTTGTCTTTCAGGATCACCATCATATCCGATGCTTCAATGGGCATCGGGTCGGTGGGTATTTCACCAGAACCGATCTTGGTCACCACTTTTTGCACTTCAGGGAACTTTTTCAGCAAGATGCCGGCTGATTGCTGGGTAGATTCAATAGTCTGAGAGAGGGAACTACCGGTAAGCAGCCGGGTATCCACTGCAAAATCGCCTTCTTCCAGTTTGGGTATAAATTCCCCTCCCATCCTTGAAAGAATAAATACGGAAAATATGAAAAACAGGAGTACTGAAATGGTAATCAGCTTAGGGAAAGCCATGGCTTTTCTCAGGGCCGGTTCATACATCCGCTGGATCCACTTCATCATTTTATCCGAAAAGTTTTCCCGGTGATGCATTTTTTTGCTGAGGAAAAGGGAGGTCACCATCGGCACATAGGTCAGCGATAATATAAAGGCCCCTATAAGTGCAAAAGAAACGGTTTGTGCCATAGGCTTAAACATCTTCCCTTCAATCCCCACCAGCGCGAGAATGGGCAGGTAAACGATCAGGATAATGATCTGCCCGAATACAGCTGAATTCATCATTTTCCCGGCCGAACTTTCCACTTCCTCATTCATAGTGGACTGTGTGATGCTGTTACTCGTTTCAAAATGCCGGCTATGGTATAAGCGGTGCATGACCGCTTCCACGATGATCACAGCCCCATCCACGATCAGCCCGAAGTCAAGTGCCCCCAGGCTCATCAGGTTACCGGAAACACCAAAAGCATTCATCATGATAATGGCGAATAACATGGAGAAAGGGATCACGGATGCCACGATCAGTCCGGCCCGCAGATTTCCCAGGAAGAGCACCAGGATAAAAATCACGATCAGGGCTCCTTCCACCAGGTTTTTCTCGACTGTTCCGATCGCATGGTTCACCATTTTGGTCCGGTCAAGGAAAGGTTCAATCTCCACTCCTTCCGGCAGTGTTTTTTCAATCTGTTTGATTTTTTCCTTTACATCGCGGATCACTACAGAAGAATTACTGCCCTTCAGCATCATCACCACGGCGCCGGCCACTTCGCCTTCATCATTAAAGCACATGGCCCCGTAGCGGACGGCGGCACCGATCCTGACTTCCGCAACATCTTTAATATAGACGGGTATACCCGAAGTGGTATGCCGGACAAATATCTTCCCGATATCTTCCAGCGACCTGGCCAGTCCTTCACTACGTATATACAATACCGTTGGTCCTTTTTCGATATAGGCCCCCCCGGTATTCTGGTTGTTCCGTTGCAGGGCATAAAACAGGTCATCCACCGTTACATTCATACTTTTCAGGCGGTCACTGTTTACGGAAACTTCATATTGTTTCAGGTGGCCACCAAAACTGCTTACATCGGCCACACCCGGTGTACCGAGTAACTGGCGCCGGATGATCCAGTCCTGGATAGTACGCAGTTCAGCCGGGGTGAACCTGGACTCATACCCTTTTTTTGGTTTGACGGCATACTGGAATATTTCACCCAGACCGGTTGTCACCGGGCCAAGAAAAGGATTTCCCGCATCAGCAGGAATTTCTGCACGGACCTGCTGCAGCCGTTCGGAAACCTGCTGCCGGGCCCAGTATACATCTGTCTGGTCATTAAATACAATGGTCACCAGTGATAATCCAAACCTGGAAAAAGAACGGATTTCTTCAATACCAGGCACACTGGCGGTGGCCTGTTCAATGGGGAAAGTGATCAGTCGCTCCACTTCAGGAGCAGCCAGGGAAGGTGATACAGTAATCACCTGTACCTGGTTATTAGTAATATCCGGAACAGCGTCAATGGGCAGGCGGGAAAAAGAGATGGCTCCCCAGCCAATCAATCCCAGCATCAATAGCCCAATGATCAGCTTGTTCCGTACGGAAAAGCGGATTATATGATTAAGCATAAAAAATTTTACTTGATCTGAAAATCAGTGTAAATAAATCGGGTATAAATAAACTGGATTATACCAATGGCCTGGGAGGCTGGAAAATATCAATCGGAGTAAACTGGGGAGGATGCGCTTCATTAAAAATCCGGAACTTCCTGGCCTGTTCAACCGGGGGTTCCAGATCCATTTTAACCGGGGCAAATTCACAAATACTGGTGGTAACGACCAGCCCGCAATCTGTATCGCGGAAGGGAAGCTGGCGATCCTTATTATAATCGGCATCCACCACAAGAGGCTTGAAATAGTGTTGTTGGATAAAGGTCCAGAAACTGATGTTGCTGTCGTGTTGCTGATGCTCGTTGAAATGCTCAAATAATACGGGTAAACGCAACAGGTTATGGAACTCCGCAAAGGAGAACATATAGATAGTGATGAAAAATATACCTGCGAAACGTTTCAAGTGGCGAAGATACAAAATTGGAGCTGTTTGGCAGATCAAAAAAACTCATCTGAATATCAACCGTATACCTGCAAAAACACGCCTCCCCTGGTTTGGGGCATATACATATGCCGGGTCAAAACTAAGTCCATAGGGATTTTCAGGTGTTGGCTTTATACGGCCATCCGCTTCATATTCAATTTTTTTATCAAACGGATCATGTGATCGTGCGATCAGGAACGGAACATTCCTGGCGGGTGTCCAGTTAAGCAGGTTCTTGATCCCGCCAAATATTTCCACGGAACGGTTGAGCCGTTTGCTGCATTGCAGGTTCTGCAGACTCCATACCGGTGAACGGGCAGGTCTCGGATCAGTGGCCGACAACAGGGCCAGCCGCATTGGTCCATAAACATTACCGGTATAATCAAACGACCAGCCTGCCCCGGGTATAGTATAACTGAAGGTCCACACCCCGCTCCATTTTTCCGTAAGTACCGGTACCTGCTTTGTCTTGTTTCCCTGTTCGTCCTTTGTAATTTTATTCAATGATTGAAGGGTGATACCCGCCAGTGCTTTAAACCGGTGGCCGAAATTAAAATCAAGATTCAGGGTTATCCCTTTGGACAGTGCATAGCCATTGAGGTTCTTATAGATGATCTTATTGGGATCTGTATCATAATCGGGAATAATCTGGTTGCTGAAATAAGAATACCAGGCTGATATGTCCAGGTTCAATGAAGCCGATTTCCCTTTGACCAGCTTTGTATAATTCAGGTTGATGTTCATACTCTGTTCCGGCTTCAGGGCTTCCTGTATAACTACGGCCCGGGCACCGGTAAGCGCGGCATGTTCTTCTGTAAATAAATTCACCACCCGGAATCCGGTTCCCGCATTGATCCGGATTACCTGCTGATGGCCGGGACTCCATTTCCAGGCCAGCCGTGGTGTAAGAATGTTTTTATGTACCGGGTGATAATCCCAGCGTAAACCTATCAGCAGTACCTGGTCTTTCTTTAATGCCCATTCATCCTGAATAAATAAACCGGGAATAATGGTACGGTCAGGCCGGTTGGCACCATCCGAAGTATCTTTGGTGGCAGTTGAATTATCATCGTAATAATTGGTCCTTGCAGACAAGCCGGTCAGGAAGCTATGAGAGACACCGGCCTTTTTATCCCAGGTCAATTGCGCGAAACCCGTACGCTGATCAGCCATATAAGGAACCTGTCCGTAATATGAATGCTGGTTATGCCCGGTGGCGGAAAAGGAAAAATGAATTTTCTCTGTTACGGGTAGCTGGTACTGGCCAAATAGTTCCCAGCGGCTGGTCTGAATACTTTCCCCATAAATACTGTCAGTACCCCGGAAACTTTTATTCCAACGCATATCCCCTCCCCAGCGGTCTTCATAAAAATACCGCCCGGCCAGGCTGGCAGTCCGGTTGTGTTGCCTGCTCCACTGAAATTTATTGAAAACGGAAACCCGGTGCTGCAGGGCCACATCCGTAAACTGATCCCGGTTATTGTCCTGTGGTTGCTGGTAATTAAAATAATGCAATCCCAGCAATGAACTTACTTTTTTCCCGGTTTTGAATTTTATACCCGCATCCAGCGCATGTTCCATCCAGTTATTGCTCATCAGCTGACCGGTAAATGCAGGCGCTTTATCCGGCGACTTCGTAATAATATTAATCATTCCACCAATGGCTTCGGCGCCATATAATCCGGATGCCGGCCCTTTTACAATTTCAATCCGTTCGATCAGCTGTGTCGGTATCCCAAAAAGACCATACACCGATGCCAGGCTGCTCATAACAGGCATCCCATCAATAGCGACAAGGGTATAAGGACCTTCCAGTCCGTTGATATGAATATCCCCTGTATTGCATACACTGCAGTTTAACTGCGGCCGGACCCCATTTACATGCTGCAGTGATTCAAAAATGCTCGGGGAAGGATTTTTCTTCAGGAATTGCGGGGTATAGACTTCCACGGCCACGGGACTCTCGGAACGGCGGATGGCTTTCATGGTGCCGGATACCACTACCCCATCCATTTCTTTCAGCAGGGGGACCAGGTTTATATAGAGAAAGTCTTTCTGCCCGGTGACCACCTTAAATTGTTCATAGCCCGCTGCCGTAACTACAAGGCGGGCCGGCTGATCCACCGTCAGCGAAAACAAACCCTGTTTGTCAGCCACTATTACCAGGGTGGTGTCGGCTATCGTAACCGTTGCACCGGCAACCGGTTCCCCGCTGATCGCATCCCTGATTTCCCCCCGTATAATCTGTCCGGCAAACAGGAAGGCAGGGCCGCAACAAGCCGCCAGTAAAAGGAGTAGTTTTTGTTTCATGTCGTTATGGTCAACTAAATATATTTTTAGAC
>CAZFLL010000053.1:0-26051 GCA_964519865.1 uncultured Chitinophaga sp.
GAGCAGGTGAAAATGATTTTACCACCCCCGTTTTCAATCATGTGTTTCCCGAATTCGCGGCCGATGATGAACTGGGCATCGAGGTTGATCGCAATGACTTTATCCCAATATTCGTCCGGATGTTCTGCCGCGGGTTTGCGCATAATGATTCCGGCATTGTTGACCAGGATATCAATTTTGTTTTCCGCTTTTACTTTATTGATAAAGGCATAAAGCGCATCGCGGTCACCGATATCAACTTTGTGATAGGTGAATTTGCGGCCGGTGGCTTCGATCGCTTCTTTAGTGGCGGAGTAATCATCCACAATTGAAGCCCCGACAATATCGGCGCCTGCTTCGGCGAGGGCGAGAGCCATCCCCTGGCCAAGGCCGGTATCGCAACCGGTAACAAGGGCAGTTTTACCTGCTAAATTGAATAATGCTAACGTGTTCATGTCGTTCGTTTGTTTACTGATCAATTAATTTGCACCTGTAAGGTACACGCTTGGTCATGGAAATACGATTACCGGAATTTTATTTTTTTCCGGCATCGATACCGATGATTTCCGGTATCGATACCGGTCTTAATTCTCTTTTTTCTTCCAGCCTTTTTTTCATAGGTCAGGCAGATTTAGTGCCTGCGGCTACTTTTTCATCCAGCGTCTGCCAGTTGAAATAGTTCTTCGCATTATTATAACAGATATCCTGGATTACCTGTCCGATCCAGGTCAGGTCATTCGGCAGTTCTCCGTTATCTACTTCTTCCCCAAAAAGATTACATAATAAACGGCGGAAATATTCATGGCGCGGGAAAGAGAGGAAACTGCGGCTATCCGTAAGCATACCTACCATTTTACTCACCAGTCCCATATTACTAAGGGCGTTCAGTTGTTTGACCATCCCGTCTTTCTGATCAAGGAACCACCACGCTGATCCCCATTGGATTTTACCTGCCGCTGATCCGTCATTGAAATTGCCGATCATCGTGGCAAAGAGTTCATTGTCGGCCGGATTCAGGTTATAGATAATGGTCTTTGCTAAAGTATTATTGCTGTCAAGCCGGTCAAGGAATTTTGATAACGCCCTGGCCTGGGAAAAATCGCCAATACTGTCCCATCCCGTATCGGCTCCCAGCTGACCCAGCCGGCGGCTGTTATTGTTACGCAAGGCACCAAGATGGTATTGTTGTACAAAGCCTTTTTCCCAGTCCCATTCCGCAAAGTTCACCAGCATGGCTGATTTGAATTTCCGGTTTTCCAGCAGACTGAGTTCACCACCCGAACGGATCTTGGCAAAAATGCCGGCAATCTCGGTACTGGTGTAGTCTTCTGCATAGATTTCTTCCAGTCCGTGGTCACTGACGCTGCTTTGATTGGCCACAAAGAAATCATGACGCTTTTTCAGGGCGGCCAGGTAATCATTATAGGTGCTGATAGAAACATCTGCGGCTTTTTCTAAGGCAGTCAGGTAGTTGTTGAAGCCGGCCGCCGTGTCCACATTCATGGCTTTATCCGGACGGAAGGCCGGCAATACTTTTACGGCCCAGTCACTTTGACGGATTTGCTGATGGTATTGCAAATTGTCCACCGGATCATCAGTGGTGCATACCACTTTCACTTTCATTTTTTCCAACAGACTGCGTACACTGTACTCTTTGGTTTGCAGCAGGGCCGAAGCCTTGTCATATACTGTTCTGGCGGTATCAGCATTCAGGATCTCCGTGATGCCGAAGTACCGCTGCAGTTCGAGATGCGTCCAGTGATACAGCGGGTTACGCAGGGTATAAGGTACCGTGGCCGCCCAGGCCTGGAATTTTTCCCAATCTGATTTTTCCCCGGTGATATAAGATTCATCCACCCCATTTGTGCGCATCGCTCTCCACTTATAATGGTCACCATTCAGCCATACACGGGTAATATTATCGAACTGTTTATCTTCTGCCATTTCATGGGGAGGAAGGTGATTGTGATAGTCGATGATGGGCATGTCTTTGGCATAGCCATGATAAAGATCCTGCGCGGTTTTATTGTGCAGCAGGAAATTCTCGTCCAGAAACTTTTTCATTCGTTTACTTTTTATATGAAGTGCATTGCTGCACATGCTGAAAAAAACCTATACGCCACTGAACGCGGTAAAACCTCCGTCCACTTTAAGGGTGGTCCCGGTAACAAAGGAAGAGGCATCACTCATCAGGTAAACCAGGGCCCCGCCAAGGTCTTTCGGATCACCAAATTTTTTAAACGGTGTACCTGCTATTATCAGGTTGCCTCTTTCGGATAAATTTCCCTTGCCATCGGTCAGTAACAACCGGTTCTGTTCTGTCAGGAAAAAACCGGGTATAATGGCATTCATCCTGATTTTATCACCATAGCGGTTGGCCAGTTCCACGGCAAACCATTTATTAAACATTTCAATCGCCGCTTTACCCAGGCTGTAACCCATCACCTTGGTCAGGGCACGCTCCACACTCACCGAGGAGATGTTGACTATGCTGCCTCCGCCATTTTCAGCAATGGCTTTTCCAAAAATGAGGGTGGGGATGATGCTGCCCCAGAGATTCATGTCCATCGCTTTTTTCATACCTGTGACACTCATGGAAAAAATATCGTCGGCCGGTTGAAGAATTCCTTCGGGCACATTACCGCCAGCCCCATTCACCAGCCCGTCAATCTTTCCATATTTTTCCAGCACTTTTTTCCGGCACTCCAGCAGTTGTGCTTCATCCTGCACATCCGCAATCAGCACAATCGCCTCGCCACCTGCATCCATTATTTCTTTCACCCGCTCTTCTGCCTTGGCCTGGTTCCTGCCCAGCACACCCACGGTGGCACCTGCTGCGGAGAGGGCCTTTATAAATGCATGACCCAGTACACCGGTGCCTCCTGTTACTATGATTACTTTTCCATTCAGGGAGAACATATTTTCCATCTTCTGTAGTTTATCTGTTTATCAAATTATAAAGACACCCCTCTTTTCCAGGGAATAAAGTCATCCTGGTTCAGCAATACGGCCTTGGGAATTACCTCGCCACTGGCTGCTTTAATGCAATATTCCAGGATATCTTCACCCATCTGGGGAATCGTCTTTTCGCCATCGATCACCGGACCACAGTCGATATCAATGATATCATTCATCCGTTTGGTCAGGTTACTGTTGGTGGATACTTTGATCGTGGGGCAAACCGGGTTGCCGGTCGGTGTACCCAGTCCGGTGGTAAAGAGGATCAGGGTGGCACCACTGGCTGCTTTACCGGTGGTGGCTTCCACGTCATTACCGGGAGTACAAACCAGGCTCAGACCTTGTTTCTTTACCACTTCAGTATAGTCCAGCACATCCACTACGGGAGAAGTACCTCCTTTCAGTGCGGCACCATTGCTCTTGATGGCATCGGTGATCAATCCGTCCTTGATATTTCCCGGGGAAGGATTCATATGGAATCCGCTGCCGGCTTTTTCCGCTGAATCACTGTAGGCGGACATCAGCCTGATGAATTTCTTTGCTGCGTCTTCTTCAATGGTACGATCGATCAGGTTTTGCTCAGCACCGCAGAGTTCGGGGAACTCGGCCAGTAATACCTGGCCCCCGAGGGCGACCAGGAGATCAGAGGCATAGCCAACCGCGGGGTTAGCCGAAATACCACTGAATCCGTCACTGCCTCCACATTTCACACCGAGGCACATTTTATCCAGGGGTGCGGGTTTTCTTTCTATTTTATTGATCTCCACCAGTCCTTCAAAAGTTTTCCGGATCGCATCCCCGATCAGCTGCTCTTCACTCTGTGATTGCTGCTGTTCAAAGATGAACATCGGTTTATTGAAATTGGGATTGAGCGTTTTTAAATCATTCAGGAAATCCTGGGTCTGTAAATTCTGGCAACCCAGGCTGAGTACGGTAACACCGGCCACATTTGGATGATCGGCATAGGCAGCCAGCAGTTTACTCAGTACTGCTGCATCCTGGCGGATACCCCCGCAACCACCCTGGTGATTGAGGAACTTGATTCCATCTACATTTTTAAAGGGTCTTTTTACATTTTTGGAAGCCGCTGCTGCAGGAGCCAGGTTTACCGAAGCAAGGTCTTCTCCTTTATTCATAGCTTCCAGTAACTGGTGCGTATAGCTTTTATATTTATCAGTAACAGCATAGCCCAGTTCATTGTGCATGGCTTCACGGATCACATCCATATTCCTGTTTTCACAGAATACAGTGGGGACAAAGAGCCAGTAATTGGCGGTACCTACCCGGCCATCCGGACGATGATACCCATTAAATGTTCTCCCTTTAAACTTAGAAACATCCGGGGCCTGCCAGGTGAAATTGGTTTTACGGTATGTATAGGGTTCTGCCGCATGCTTGGTATTTTCCGTGGACATACGGGCGCCCTGTGCAATATCGTTCTGGGCTTTCCCGACCAGTACCCCATACATGGTTATTTCATCCCCTTTTTTCATATCGTGCATAAAGAATTTATGCTTGGCGGGAATATCTTCCTGCATGATATAAGTGGCACCATCATACTGAATAGTCTGGCCCTTGGCCAGGTCCTTCAGGGCGACGATTACATTGTCCCTGGGGTGAACTTTTAAAACGATTTGCGACATACGATGCTGTTTTTATATTTAATCAGTTTAATAATGTGGTAAGGGCGGCTTTCATGCCATTCTTTAAAATAGCCCCGGAACTGGCGGTTACTTCTTCAATAAAATAAGGAGAGGCGGAAAAATCCTCTTTCCAGATTTTTTTATTTTTCACCACGGCTTCCACCCATCCTTTTACATGACCAGCGTCAAAGGTGGATTTAATAAACTCCACAAATTCCGGTGTGTCATTGGGAGTAAACTCCACTTCAGATTTGCCGCTGTATAAAACGAGTAAAGCTGCAAAGGAAAAGGAGTTCAGCCGTGCGTTTTTGTTGAGCTTGGTATAATTGTCTTTGACTGTCGGGAAATTCCGTGTTTCCCATTTTGAAAGGGAGTTGAGTGAAATATCTTTCAGGTAATGTTTGAGATAGGGATTGTAAAAGCGTTCCAGGATCTTCCCGGCAAATTTTTTCAGTTCTTCCGGTTCTTCATCTATCACGGGCAGCACTTCTGTGCTCACCATTGTATTGATGAATTTTTCCACTTCGGGTGAATTGAAAGCATCCATTACGGTGGCACAACCAAGTTGCAGGGCCACCGGCACCATAGCGGTATGGGAGCCATTCAGTATCCTTACCTTTTTGGCCCTGAACTCACGGATGTCATCCATGAATAGTACATTCAGACCGGCCTGGTCAAGCGGCAGTAATTTTTTGATACTGCTGTCACCGCCAATGGCCCATACATGGAAGTACTCCCCTTTCACCACCAGGTTATCATCAAAGCCAATCTCTTCTTTAATTTCATTGATGGTTTCTTTCGGGAAGCCGGGAACGATCCGGTCAACCAGGGTATCGTAGAAATGACAGTTTGTGTTTACCCAGTTTTCAAAATCGGCACCCAGTTTATGGAAACCCGCATGTTTCAATACATACTGCTTCAGGGTGGAACCATTGTCTTCAATCAGTTCGCAACATATAATGGACAATCCCTTAGATGGACTTCCATTGAATTTTTTAAACCGCTTATACAGCAGTGCGGTCATTTTTGCAGGGAAAGAGGCCGGTGGTTCTGCATTCAGGTCATCGCCTTCTTCGTAACGGATACCGGCTTCAGTGGTGTTGGAAACGATCATTTCCAGTTCCTCACTCAGGAAAAGGGATTCGTAAGTTTTATAATCAGCGTAAGGGTTATTTACACCCGTGATACATTTCACCAGCGACACTTCCTTAACCGGCTGCTTGTCTTTAATTCCTTCCAGGTAAACGTGATAGAGATTGTCCTGTTTGGCAAAAAGATCACGGACAAATTCACCACCGGCAATGGGTTGCACGATGGCCACCCCGTGATTCATTTTTCCAGCCTTGTTGGCCTTATCGATCATCCAGTCCACAAAGGCCCGCAGGAAGTTCCCTTCCCCGAATTGTAAAATTTTTACCGGTAATACAGGCTTTTCAACCGTTGTTGCATTTAATGCTTTCATCGTCTTGGTGATTTATTCTTATCAGTTTTATTATTTCAGCAACCATTTCGCCAGGTCTTCCGCCCCCGCATAGTTCTGGTACAAGGCGGGCAGTTTGCGGCCATCCAGGTATTCATTATACAGCCAGGGATCACCAACAGCGATCACTTTGCCCTTGCCCATTCTTGCTGTGGCAATAATGATATCGCCTTCTTTGGTCACGGCGGCGGTGGCCGGTTTTTTCAACTCAACAGGACTCAGTTCTTTCAGGTAAAGCCGGTATGGTTTTTTGAAAATAGCCGTATCAGAAGGTTGTACCAGGCCCTGTTCAAAATTATCATTCTTCACCATGTTCAGGTTCTTGTACAGGTAAGTGATACCAAAGGCACCGGCCAGTTTATTAAAATGTTCGAGATCACAGTTGCTGCTGTCATTGGCCATCAGGAATAAAGTACCACCGGCTTTCACCCAGTCGCTGATCGCTTTTACGTCTTTATCATTTACAAAATTCGGGTTGGGATTGTCTTTCTTGTGATCCGGATCCACAATTATGTAAACGGAAGCACCTTTCAGGTTCGCCGCAGTGGGGGCCACATCCAGCGAAGCCAGCCTGGCCCCGAATTTTTCAAATACTTTTCCGAAAGTATAAAAACCGGGATGGCTTCTTTCTTCCCATACATAATGCCAGTACTGATCCGCACCGGTGATATCTTTTCTTTTCTCACTGTTGAACCAGCGGTCAAGCAAAACGGTCTTGCCCCTGGCAAAAGACTGTGTGGGTAATATTTCCATTTCATTGCTGGCCAGCAGGAAGGCACCGATACCCTTGGGGTCATTTACAATAACAGGTTCGCTCATATAATACTCAAAACTGCCGTCGCGGTAGGGTTTACCACCGAGTCCGCTCACTTTAACAGTACCATGCAGGTTGGTTTGTCCGTTTTCTTCTTTGATGAATTGTTTTACGAGTCCGTCGTATCCTTTTTTGGCAATGACGATTTTAGCAGCCGGCAGATAGCCTTTACGCACTCCTTTGGCCACCGCGTATACAAACTGTGAACTGGCTGACGCTTCTAAGTAATTTTTTTCCTTACCCGGTCCGCTGTAATTCATGATATCATACCAGAGCCCGGTGGCTTTATCCTGTTGTTTTTCGACTGCATTTACCAGCCGGTTCAGGATATCGATCAGGTCTTTCCGTTTGGGATGGTTCAGGGGAAAATAATCCAAGGCATCCACGAGAGCATCACTGTACCAGCCCATGGCCCTTGCCCAGAAGAGGGGCGATGTGCCGGTGGTTTTATTGGCCCACTGCTGTTCCTTGCTTTCGTCCCAGGCATGATACAGTAAACCTGTTTTTGGATCGCGGGCATGTTTTTCCATCCAGATAAACTGGTTGACCACATCATTGAAGGCGGTGTCTTCATGAAAAAGCATCGCATATTCCGCATAAAAAGGGGCACCCATATATAATCCATCTAACCACATCTGGTTAGTGTAAATCTTTTTGTGCCAGAAACCACCTTCTTTGGTGCGGGGATGGGTGAGGAGCTGACTGCGCAGCAGGTCGGCCGCTTTCTTGTATTTTTCTTTACCTGTTACCCGGTAAAGAAATAAGACCAGTTTACCATTATTGACATGGTCAATATTGTACTCACTGAGTTCGTAGTTTTTTATAGTCCCATCGTTCTGTACAAACCAGTCAATCTTGGACTGGATAGCGTTGAAATACCGGCCATCGCCTGAATTCATCCAGCGGCCTTCAATTCCTTTGAGCACGACACCCATATCGTAGCTCCACTTGGTCTGGCTGCCGATTGGAACAGAATCTTTCCAGGTATTCAGCACAGTCTCTGTCAGACGATAACCCGGGGTCTGGGCCGACAGGTTTATACAAGCCAGTAGCGCAAAGGCGGCTGCCAGTTTTTTCATGATGTATATTTTATTTAAAACCTGAAGGTCAAAGAAGAGCATCCTTATTGGACTTTCAGTTCTTTTTCCACCGCACCCAGTTCGAAACTGGTTTTCTGTCTGGCTTTATTCAGGTCTGTATTTTTAATCTGTATGTTCCGGGTTTTGTCGCCACTGAACCGGAAAAATAATTCCGATCCATCCCTGGTTTTTATCTTATCAAACGTGAGGCCGTCACTTTGTGTCACATCCACTACCGGGTTGGTGTCAGCCGGTACGAGGGTGATATTCCTGAACGTGATATTGGAGGCTTCCTGTACGTCAATTCCTTTACGGGATTGCAATACCATATTTTCCAGCACAATATCCTTTACATGCATTTCAGGAATACCTCTCACAAAAATGCCTTTTTCGGCACCACTGCAATAAACATTACTGATATGGAAATTGCGGAAGACAGGAGTGGTTTCATCCACCGGCCTGAGTTCCACTTTGGGGAGTTCTCTTTTTTCGCCGGAAAGGGCCACGGGATCTTTCGCCATATAATACATGTCGAACAGGATTGCTTCAGCCGGTATGTCCTTCATGTAAATGTCTTTGATGAAAATATTTTCCACCACACCACCACGTCCACGGGTCGTTTTAAATCGAAGCCCGATATCTGTACCGATAAATGTACAGTTGCTGACAAACAGATTCCGGGCACCACCGCTCATTTCACTGCCAATCACAAATCCACCATGGGCGGCATAAACTGTACAGCCGCGGATGATTACATTTTCTGTAGGCATACCCCGTTTGCGACCTTCTGCGTCCCGTCCGCTTTTCATACAAAGCGCATCATCTCCTACATCAAATACAGAGTTTTCAATGAGTACATTTTTACAGCTTTCAACATCAATGCCATCCCCGTTCTGTGCATACCAGGGATTTTTGACAAAAATGTTCCGGACGGTCAGTTGCTCACACATCAGCGGATGCAGGCACCAGGCCGGGGAGTTCTGAAAAGTCACGCCTTCCAGCAATATATTCTTACAACTGGTGAGTAATACGAGATTGGGGCGTAGGAAATCCTTGATGCTGTCATACGATGCCTTGTCTTTACCGGGAACAATCAGCCCTGGATTCGAGGGGCTTTTGGAGCCTTTCACAAATCCTTCAGATGGGTACCAGGTTTTTTTATCTTCACTGAGTACGCCACCGCTTTCCACTTTCTTTTTCCACTGGCTCTCCGTGAATTTGTCTTTTTTCACCGCTCGCCATTCGTCCCCGTTACCATCAATGATACCCTTTCCTGTGATGGCGATATTCCGGGCATCTGTAGCTGAAATGGGGGACTGGTTCCTCATTTGCGGAAGTCCTTCCCAGTTGGCTTCAATCAGCGGGTATTGGGATTTATCTTTTGTAAATAATAAAGTGGCACCAACGGCCAGGTGCAGGTTGATATTGGATTTGAGCACTACGGGACCTGTAAGCCATAATCCGGCTGGCACGAGAACAACACCACCGCCTTTTTTACTCAGGTTTTCAATAGTGGTGTTAATGGCTTTTGTATTCAGCGTAAACCCATCCGGTACAGCACCGGATTTCACAATACTCAAAGTGTCTTTTTTAAATTTTGGGCTGGTTACAACGGGCAATTTCCAATCCTGAGCCTGAAGAACGGAAGGAAGAATTATGAGAATATGTAATATAAACTTTTTCATTGGCAAGTTTTTTACCCGCATAGCGGGTTTGACCCTACAAGTCTAAGCAGATATTCGTTGCTAATCAACGAATTGCAGGGGATTATTTACGCAATCGTTATCGGGAACGGTACCGTTTTCTGCCGTCTGGGCGGGTGCGGGAAAAATGTTGTTAATGGGCCAGTTTTACTGCCTGCCGGGCCAGTAATTTCCAGTGTCCTCCTTTTTTCTGCCACACCAGTAATACTTTCAATTGTACGTCTCCGGGTTTGTTATTGTCATTTGTTTTAGCGGTCAGGGTATGACGTACCAGGGCTGTTTTGCCGCTGACACTGATAGTCTGTTCGGTCAGGTCAATGGTTACGAAATCAGATCCGCCTCCGGTCAGTTTTGAAACGAATTCCTTCTGGTCATCGATATGGCCGCCGCTATGCCCGTAACTGAGCTGGGGCATGGTCAGTGCCTCAAGCCTGGCTTTATCACCATCCACCATGGCCTTGCGCAATTGTTCGGTCGCAGAAGCCACCTGCTTTTCTTTTTTTGATTGTGCGGTAACCTGACCGGCAAATAAGGTGAATGAAAAAAGGAGAATGAATATTCTTTTCATAAATGGATGTATTAAAACCTGTTGGCCATCGGCACCAGGTCGGTGAGTTCACTGATTTTTACGGGTCTTTTTAACTGGATACTTTTACGGGCCGCTATACCGATCAGGATTGACATCGCTCCATCCCGGGTCCCGGCCATAATATGATGGGGATTGTCGTTGGTATCGACAAACATTCTACGCTGCATCCGAACATCACCACCGCCATGTCCTGCTTTAATGATGGGGGAGGTGTATACTTCAAAATTTTTGGCAAAATTGTCCATGGCAATGATCTGACGGTATTCGCCGGCCACTGCATCATCGGCATTACTCATTTCCACCGCATGTTTGGTAGACTGATCTTCGGCAATTTTCTGCATATAGGGAATGTCTTCCCAGGTATCAATCCGTCCTTTCATTCCATTGAAAGCGATCTTCCAACCTTCATAGGGAGAATAGGTGGTCAGGGAATAATTGGCCGTGATGCCATTGGCATAAATGATCTGCGCGCTCATTTTATCAAAAATGTCAATATCATTGCTCCAGACACAGCCATCCCGCAGGTAACCATCATATTTCTCATTCTCAGCATATAAACTCATCAGTCTTGCATCCCTGGTCATATCCCAGAAAAATTTACAATTGCCCTTATGCTCACAGGTCCGGCAACTGGTGCCGCGGAACGCATTATTTTTTCCATAATGTTCCAGGCTGCCGTAGGCACTTACTTCCACCGGTTCAGAATTCACCCACCAGTTGAGCAAATCAAAATGATGAGTGGCTTTATGTACCCAGAGTGAACCGCTTTTGTTCATCCGGCCATGCCAACGACGGAAATAATCAGCACCATGGTATACATTCAGGTACCAATGAAAATCAACGGAGGTGATTTTACCGACCCGTTCTGCCGCCAGCAACTCCTTCAGCTGCATATTGTGCACACTGTGACGGTAATTGAAGGCCACGATCACTTTTTTGCCGGAGCGTTTTTCCGCTTCCAGGATGGCTTTGCATTTCACTTCATCCGTGGTCATTGGTTTTTCGGTGATCACATTAAAGCCTTTATCCAGGGCTTTCACAATGAATTCATCGTGGGTGGCATCCACAGTGGTGACAATAATATAATCGGCACTCACTTTGGCCAGCATTTCATCAAAACTGTCAAAGACCGGAATATTGCCGCCGTATTCTTTCTGCGCTCTTAATTTACGGCCCGGATTTATGTCATAAAGACCGGTGAATTCAAGGTATTCACCGAAATTTTTCAGCAGGTCCTTTCCCCAGAAGCCGCTGCCGCGGTGACCGGTACCCACCTGGGCCAGCCTGATTTTTTTCCCGGAAGGGGATGCTAATGAAGCAAAGGGATGGAGCAACAAAGAAGCACCGGCTGCCGCGGTGTATTTTACAAAGGTTTTCCTTTCCATATGGCGTATTTTATCGTTATTCTTTTGTAATCCTGAACCAATCCAGTCTTACCTGGCCGGCATCATTGGTTTTATTCAACCGGGTAAAGAAAAATCCAACCCTTGCACCTACCCATCTGCCCGGCATTGCTTTGAACGACCCGCCGGCGGAGGTGAAGGTTTTTCCATCCTCACTGAAACTTAAACTGCATTGGGCATTTTCCTTCACCACTAAGCGAAAATAAATATCCGTCTTACCGGCTTTTTGCCCGTCCTGTACTGTTTCTTTATTCCCCTTATCAGCCCCGTTACAGTTACCCTGGGAAATATATTGGCCATCCTTCCTGTTTTCAATAGCGATATACCCATAATCCGAACCATGTACGATCAGTCCGAATTTTTCCCCTTCCCAACGAGGCAGGAAACTGAATTTAACCGTGGCGGTAAAGGTCTCTGCCGGGAATTTCTGCCCGAGAATGTTTGGATAATCCCAGGCTGATTTAATGGAATCGGGGAGCAGGGTTGAAAACATCTGCAGGTATCCCTGCGAAGTGGGGAAGGCCCAACCCTGTTGGGGGTTTGCCTGCCATTGCCATTGTAATCCCTGCAAAGGCGTATTAAATTCATCGGATTCAGGAATGGAAAGGGCAGAATATTTTTTTCCGACATTGGGTTTCTTAAAAATCATCACAGGCTCTCCTTTTCCATCCCCGTCTTTATCTTCCCCGATGACCGGCCAGTCATTCACCCATTTCATTGGCTGCAGGTGAACAATCCGGCCATAGGCTTCCTTGTCCTGGAAGTGCAGGAACCAGTCTTCTCCGGTAACTGTATTGACCCAGGCTCCCTGGTGCGGACCATTTACCAGTGACTTACCCTGGTCCATCACTACTTTGCGTTCATAAGGACCGTAAATATTTTTGGAGCGAAGCACGAGTTGCCAGCCGGTACTCACACCACCTGCCGGTGCAAAAATGTAATAGTACCCGTTGCGTTTGTAAAATTTAGGACCTTCAATGGTTGGATCTTCAGTATGTCCATCATACACCAGCACAGCTGGAGTGATTGTTTTGGTGCCTTCTGTATTCATTTCTTTTATGACGATAATGGATTTGAACCCGGCCCGGCTGCCAGCATAAGCATGCACGAGATAGGTTTTCCCGTTATCATCCCAGATCGGGCAGGGATCGATCAGGCCTTTGCCGGCTTCCACCAACAGGGGCTCTGACCAGGGGCCATTTATGTTTTTTGCTTTAATGAGGTAAATGCCAAAATCCGGATCAGGGTAATAGATATAAAATTCATTATTGTGAAAGCGTATACTTGGTGCCCACACACCGGCTCCATGCTGAACTTTACTATAATACTGAGCAGGGGGTTGTGTTTTAAGTGCATGTCCAAGCAGTTCCCAGTTTACCAGGTCTTTAGAATGCAAAATGGGGAGGCCGGGAATCTGGGTGAAACTGGAAGCCACCATATAAAAATCAGTTCCCACCCGGATGGCATCGGGATCGCTGTAATCGGCATACAGAACAGGATTACGGTAGGTCCCATCCCCGTTATCCGCTTTCCAAACCTGGGCATTGGCGGATAGCTGGGTTAAAATTGCTCCAAGTATAAATATTTCTTTCATGTTTACTTATTTGAGTAACTGCATCCAGTTACGTAACCGTTCCAGCCAGTTATCATTCGTGGTTTTATTGGTCAGGCCAAACCCATGTCCGCCTTTCGGATACAAGTGAAGTTCGGCAGGTACTTTGTTTTTAATACAGGCAGTATAAAAACGGATACTGTTGTCCACCGGTACAGCTCCATCATCACCGGCATGTACCAGGAAGGAAGGAGGTGTTTGTGGAGTCACCTGTAGCTCATTGCTGTAAAAACGTATTTTATCTTCTGAGGCCGTGGCGCCCACAAGATTATTACGGGAGCCCTTATGCGTAATCATGCTGTCGAAACTGATTACCGGGTAAATAAGGATCGCGAAATCAGGTCGTACGGATACAGTATCTGTATTTGCCGGGTCGGCTTTAAAATTAAAATGAGTGGCAGCTGTGGAGGCCAGGTGACCACCCGCTGAAAATCCCATGATACCGATCTTATTGGGTTGTATACCCCAGGCTTTCGCATGACCGCGTACATAACGGATAGCTTCCTGTGCATCCTGTAAAGGGGCAAGGCTTTTATCAGTTTGCAGGCTGTCATCCGGCAAACGTGATTTTAATACAACAGCGGTAACCCCCCATTTAATAAATTCCTCGGCGACCCTGGTGCCTTCCTTATCAAAAGCCAGGATGGAATAGCCGCCACCGGGGCAAATCACCACGGCCTGGCCATTGGGCTTATCCGGACGATATATTGTAAGTGTCGGGGTGAGGACTTTCGCCACCCGGGTTACATTGTCTTTGGTAACCGCACTTTCGTGATCTTCGGCGGGTTTATTATTGGGCACGGCTCCTTTGTACAAATTCACTACTTCAATTTTATGTTGATTGAAGGCAGTGTAATTAAAAAAAGGTACTGTGGCTGTATACCAGCTCTCCTTGTTACCCAGTATAGCGGGAACAGTGTAACCACTGATTTCCTTATCACTTAACTGTTTGCTCCATTTTACTCTTTTGGCAGGGGCGGCACCGGGCCCTGTGTTTTTATATTCAGCATAAAAGGCTGTCTTTTCATTTTCAGGGTTGCCCCAGTTTTCCCAACCTTCGGTGGCGACAGAAGCCGGTAAAGCGCAACGGATAAAAACGGTTCGGGAATATTGCCGCCAGGGTCGTCCGAGAAACAAGCGGTTTACATTGGAGTCTGAAATGATTTTACAATCCAGGAAAACAAATCCGTATTGTTTTCCCTTGGGTGTGCTGGCCGCTGTTATAAATGAATTGGTTTTACAACGGATTGTACAGGCATTAAATACGGCGGTACCCGGACCAAAAATAAAATCGGTAGTTCCTTCAATAAAGCAATGGTCAAATAACTGGCGGGATGTTTCTCCGGAAGAAAAAATGGTATCCTGGTTGCCCAGGAATTTACAATTGGTGAATACAGCCTTGTCGGCATCTACATAAAGCGCCAGTGCCTGGCCTACCGGTCCGGCACTGTTGACAAAGCTGATATTGGCTGCCCGGAAACGGTTTCCGGATATTTTAACAGTAAAGGATGTAAACGTGGTATGCTTCCCTTTACCAGAATAATCATCAAAAACAATAATGGTGCTGTCCACATTTTCCCCGATAAAAGTAACATCCGTATTGGGCGCGGGTACTTCAATCTTTTCGCGGTAGGTGCCATTCTTAATAAACAGGGTTATCGGCGCCAGAGGATAAACCCGCATGGCATCAATGGCGTCCTGTATATTGATATAGTCACCACTGCCATCTTTGGCCACAGTGAACACATATTTGTATTGCTGTGGATTGGATGTCTGTGCCGACAACCCGGATCCAAAGCAAATCAACAGGATCAATACAATGTTTTTTTTCATGCTTATTCCTTTTCGGGGTTCCAGCCCTGAAGTACAGTTGTAACCCTGTAGCGCCTGGCTTCTTTTTTAGTTAATTGCCGTGTCCAGTTCAGTCTTTTTGCGTTGATTGCACCTGGTCCACGGTTTTTATATTCTGCGTAATATGCGGTCTTATGATTTTCATTATCATTCCAGGTGCTCCAGCCCTCGGGCCTGATATGCGGACCTAAATAACAGGTAAGGTACACCACGTTTGCATAGGGCCTCCATGGTCTTCCCAGGGATACCAGGTGAAGTGAAGTGTCTCCTTCCAGCCTGCAGTTGTTAAATACATATCCGAATTGATGTCCGGCCGGGGTGGAGGCGGCCGTAATATGGGAATTCTTTTTACTGTAAATCGTACAGTTTTCAAACCAGGCGGTGGCCGATCCGAATATGAAATCCGTGGTTCCTTCAATATAACAGTCCCTGAAATACTGCCGGCTTTTATTGCCATCGATCAGCAGTACATCCTGGAATCCGGTAAAACGGCAATTGATAAACCGGGCCTGGTCACCATTTGATTCCAACGCCACCGCCTGACCGGCATTAAACCCGGCATCGTTACTGAATGTGATATTGCGGGCGCTGAAATGATCGGCGGTACATTTAAAGGACCAGGAAGTCCGGGTATTGATCGTTGCCCCCGAAGCACTGATCTTTCCGGTATGATCATCATTGGTCAGAATGGTTTTATCCTGGTCTTCACCAACTAAAGTGATAAATGGTTTAAGTGAATCCAGGTAGATCTTTTCTTTATAAATACCGTTTTTAATAAAAATAGTTACCGGAATGGTATTATGATCCGGTACTGCAAGGATAGCTGCCTGAACACGAGTGAAATCTCCGGTGCCATCCGCCGCTACCGTGATTTTACGGCTGCCTGATTTTCCAGCTGGAAAAACATTTTTAATGAAACGGTCCATTTCAATTACTGTGGAGTCAAACCAGGGCCTGAAAAAAAGAAAACTGTGAGGTGAGCCATTAAATGTTTTTACTGCTGAGTAAATCGCTGAATGATTCAGGATCCGGATAAAATCCTCCCGGCCGGCATGCATCCTGTCCACACCGCTGTTTATAAAAAGAAAGGAAGGACAGTGTGGGCCGGCATGTGTCAGCGGGGCCGCTTCCTTCCATCGTTCAGGATTTTCTGATTTGGAATAGCCGAACCAATACGTGGCGGCTGATGTTTTCCTGCTGTCATCGCCTTCACCAGATTCGGGATGAATAAAGGCGAGTGTGCCATCCAGGTCAATGACCGCGTTAACCTGGCTTGAATTATTGAGGAAACAACCGGCTCCTTCAAAAGCCGGGTTATTGTTCGTGGCACCCATCATGGCAGCCAGTTCACCACCGGCCGAATGACCAGCCACAACAATCTTGTCCGGATCAATATTATATTCCTTTGCATGCGCCCTGGTCCAGCGGATAGCCGATTTGATATCGTGAACACCCGCCGGGTATAATGCTTCTGTGGAAAGCCGGTATTCGGGACTGATACAGACATAGCCCCTCGCGGCTAGTTTTTCAAGCAGCGTTTCGTGCATTTCCTTATTACCCGAGCGCCATCCTCCGCCATGTATGAATATTAACGCGGTTCTTTTCGGGGCTGAAGATTGTTTAGGTTGGTAAATGTCCAGCAATAAGTTTCTTTCAGGGGTCTGGCAGTAAGGAATATTCTTGGTGATATGGGAGATATTACCGGAAGGGAGTACCAATTCAATCCCCGGGTAATATTTTTGTTGCTTTTCAAGTTCTTTGCCGAGTGAATATGAACTATCCCTAACCCCGGTAATGCCGGCGCGTGACTGGCTTATAACCGAAGCAGACAAACCAGTACAGAATAACAAAACGAATAGCCCTTTCATTTATTTTTTTACAGGAGGCGTATAGATTCTTGCATTGAGGTCTGTGTTCAGCAGTTTCAGTTCGGCGAGTACCAGTTGTGCGATCAGCCGGGCGCCCAGTTCACTGAAATGGGTATTGTCTTCTTTTCCTTCCGGGTAGTTCGGGTGTTCGCCGGGTTTCAGCTGCACAAATAACAGTTTTGAATTTTCGACACCCATTTGCTGGTAAAGGGCCTGGCTTTTTTTGTCCAGATCGATCAGCAGTACCTGTTGTTCTTCAGCCACCTCCCGTACTATCTGTGAGTAAACATCATGCGTGCCTTCTATCTGTCCGTTGTTGCTGAATTTCCGGCGGGCTACAGGCGTAAGCAGGAGAGGGGTGGCTTTTTTCTCCCTTGTTTCCTGTACATAACGAACCAGGTTGGCCCGGAATTCAGATTCCGTGGTATAGGTCTTTTTGGTAGACACTTCATCATTGTGTCCAAACTGGATAAAAATAAAATCACCTTCACCGGCTTCATCCATGATGGATTTCCAAAGACCTTCATTCCGGAAGGAACTGGTGCTTCTGCCGTTTTTAGCTTTATTCAGAACAGTTACAGTGCTGTCCCAAAAATATACAAAGGGCATTCCCCAACCGGTTTCCGGGTAATACCGGGTTTCTTTAATGCTCATGGTGGAATCACCTGCCATGAAAATTTTTATTTTCTTTTTTTCAGGAAGCATAAATCCAAATAAGGCTAAACTGATTATGGCGATGGCAGTTTTTTTCATTTCACCAGGCTGTTTATATACACTTCAATATTGGAATAAAAGGGGTGCAGATTCGTTTTAGCCGCATCAGACGGATCTGTGGAATTCAACCTGTTCTTTTTTTCCCAGTCATCAGGGATGCCATCCCGGTCCGCATCTGCAGGGGCTGCTCCGCTTCTCAGGGCCGGCCAGGCATTGACTGTTTCATTGTAAGCTGTTCCATGCGGGAAGCCACCCTGTACATCAATAAAGCGACCGGTTCTGTTTCTTACATCATCGATGATCCGCTGGTCCAGCGTGTCTCTCCGGTAACTGGCACCGGCTGATTTGAGCACTGCTTCGTATGCGGCGGTAGCTGATTCGGCGGGAATATTTTCCACTACATGAGGTTCTTTTATGATGGTACTGAGTTTATCGGCTTCGGTACCCCCGTTACCCATATCAATGCCGAGCCAGTTGTCACTGGTTACCGGTTTGGAATCATCCATATAATTTCCGTTTACATACCATTTTCCAAACCCGATATCCGGATCACGTTTGCCGGGATTGACGATCCGGTAACGTACATTCTTGCTGGTATTGGGTCCGTACTTGTAGTAATTATTTACAATATTGTAAAAGCCGCCTTCTCCTGCATAAATATTATTTCCACCCCAGTTGTAGATCACATTGTTCCGGTAATCCACCAGTTCGGTTGGAGTGTGACGGATGCCATTAAATCGGGGACAACGGTTATTGCAATGCGCAAAGAGGTTATGGTGTGCCGTTAAATGTAACCCACCCCAGATGCCGCCATATCCATGATGTTCCCAATCCTTATCACCCGTTTCGAAATGGTATGAATAATTCAATGGTTCACTGATAATATTCCATTGAAGGGTGGTGCTGTCGCCTGCATATACGGAGAATACCTCATCGGTACTCCAGCTTACGCTGCAATGGTCAATAATTATATTTTTTCTCCGCATGCCGCCGAAGGCATCATCACCACCACTGCCGTCGACCATCCCTTTTTGTGACTGGAATTTATCACCCATTCTGAAACGCAGGTAACGGACAATGATATTGTCACCACCAATTGAAACCGGCTGATCGGCCAGGCAGATGCCATCGCCCGGTGCTGTCTGACCGGCGATTGTGGTATTGCCTTTAAAACTCAGTGGTGTATTGAGATGAATGGTGCCGGAAACTGCAAATACAATGATTTTGGAACCCTTGGCATTAATGGCCTGGCGCAGACTGCCTTCCCCGTCATCTGCCAGAGTGTTTACTATATGGACACTACCCCCTCTTCCCCCGGTGGCAAACTTTCCAAAACCTTCTGCACCTGGAAAGGCGACCGGTATGGCGGTGCCGGTAACAGCCTGCTGGACTGGCTGTGCGCAGGAACTAACATAAATAATAAGCAGGAGAGGGAGTGATGGCCAATGTTTTTTCATAATGGAAAGAAGGAAATGAAGTAAAGAAGGCTGCATCCGTTTAAAATCAGATGCAGCCTTGATCAAATGAATTAGAAAGAACTGTTAATAACCGGGGTTCTGACGCAGGTTAAAATTCGCATCGATAGCCGGCTGTGGAATCGGGAGCAGTTCTCCCTTACCGGTAACATAACCGGTGGCATAACGAACCACACATACCGTGTTGACCGTTGTTCCCACCCAGACAATTTTTGTGGTGCCTGTGGGGGTGGCAGTTGGTGCGGTTTTATACAGTGAATTGAACCAGAGCCCGCCGATACTGTTTACATCAGACGTGGTATTGTTGATGGCATACATGGAAGTGGGTAATGCAGTAGTCAGGCAATACGTGGGATAACCCGCCATATAGGTCGGATCGACCATGGCTGTGCTGGCTGACATTTTCAGCATATTGGCTTTGGACTCAGCCAGGGCAGTGCCCAGCAGATTCCAGCGGATCAGGTCATATTTACGGATGCCTTCGCCACCCAGTTCCAGTGCTCTTTCCCGTACGATATATTTAAAGAAATCTGCTTTGCTGAGACCAGCCGGTACATCAACGCTGATATCCGGGGTACCGATCGGTTTTCCAAATCCTCTTCTGCGCACCATGTTGATGGCATTATAGGCAGCTGTGCTGGGCCCGTTAAGTTCATTCTCTGCTTCAGCAAACATCAGCAGTACATCCGCGTAGCGCAGGATCTGCCATTTCAGGCTGAAGTATTGAATGGCGTTTGTCGGGGAAATCACCGGGTTGGTGATCCAGTCGCGGCGGTATTTACCATCATTCATATTGCTGATCACCTGGCCGGTACGGGTACCGGTGGTGGAAGTGAAATAATGGCAAACGGTTACATCACGACGGGTATCTGTTGAATCAAACAGGTAGAAATAGGTGGGCAGGGGATTCACGCTGCTGTTGCCCAGGTTATTTACACGGGGACCATTGTAATAACCGAGTTTGGTATCTGCTGTGGCATTACCACCGGTGGCGCTGGCCTGGAACATCAGCTCGCCATTCGGATCTGCCAGCGTACGGGCGCAAACCTGGTCTTTCCACAAAGATTTGAAACTTGGATTCAGTGTATGCTGACCGGAATTCATGATATCATTACATTCTGCTTTTGCAATCTGGTAAAAAGACAGGTAATCGGCGGAACGTTGCAGGGTACCTGTGCTGCGCAGGGCATAACCACCGCGGAATAAAGCCAGGCGGGCACGCAGGCCTTTCACGGCACCTTTGGTGATTCGTTCATCCAGCGGGTCTCCGATACCAGTGACTTCATTTTTCCAGGGCACCAGAGCTTCAGCGGTTTCCAGGTCGGCTATAATACGGTTGTACAAGGTATCCATACTCACCCTTTTGGGGAATGGATCGTTACCTGATTGTGTGGACGCCGGCAGGAAATGCGCCGGGAGGTCACCCCAGTTGCGGATCGCTTCAAAATAGAATTGTGCACGCAGGGTAAGCGCTTCACCATACATGCGTTGCAACTTTTTCTTTTCCTGGTCGGTTCCGCTTGTATACATTTCCATCGCCGGAATATTGGCAATACAGATATTGGCAAATTCAATACCCTGGAACAACTGGTTAAAAGGATTAGTGATCTGCGCATTACCGGATGTGGCCGCATATCGGGCAATATCTCTTCTGTCGTTATCAGATGAACCGGTTGGTCCCTGCATTTCATCATTGTCCAGTGGATAATAAAGACTCACACGAATTCCATAGCCGGCATCCCCTACGAGGCGGCTGTAAACAGAGGCCAGTGCCTGGTAGGTGGTGTTTACATCTTTAAATACCAGCGGGGCGGTCACTTCCGTGATCGGTTTCTGGTCCAGGAATTTTTTACAGCTGCCGGCTACCAGGGCCATGCCCAGGATGCCAAGTAAAACGATTTTATTATAAGTTGTCTTTTTCATTTTGAATAAGTTTTTGATTTATTAAAATGAAGCATTGATACCAAAAATGAAACTGCGGCTTTTCGGATACGCGGAGTAGTCGAGGCCGGGTGTCAGCGGGTTGCTTCTTACACTTACTTCAGGATCATAACCGGTGTATTTAGTCAGGATCGCCAGGTTGTTACCGGTGAAATAAGCCCTGAGTTTGCTCATACGGAGTCCTATCAGTTTTTTGACAGGGAAGGTATAACCAAGGGTCAGGTTGTTGAGACGCAGGAAGGAACCATCTTCAATGGCCCATGAATGCGGATAAAAAGCACCGGAGCCACGGAGCGGCTGCCAGATTTTAGCATCCTTATTCAGGGCACTTAACAAGTCGGGGGCGATACCCACCGCCTGGCTAGAGCCATTTACGTACAATACCCGTTGTCCATCAGGCGTGATCGTCATATACCTGTCCTTCATCACAGACAGCATATTGGAATTGATGGAATAGGAATTGGTCATCTCAATATTGTTGGCATTATAGATATCATTACCGATCGAGAAATTCATAAACATACTCATATCCCAGTTTTTAAATACAAACTGGTTGTTGAGTCCCCCCGTACAATTCGGGGTCGGATCACCAATGATGCGGCGGTCATTATTAATATCCACCACGCCATCCCCGTTCAGGTCAGCAAACCGGATGGAACCCGGCATGACTGTACCGATAATTGAAGCATTGGAGGCGATACCCGGGCGAAGGGTGTAAACACCGGTTCCGGGGTTCCAGGTAAAATCTTCCGTTGTATAGAAACCGGCGGTAACTAACCCGTATATTGAACCGACTGGATAACCGATCTTTTCAATATAATCGGTCGGCTGACCGGATACCCCCCAGCTGGCAGCCGGGAAGAACTGCGTCTGATTCACACCCAGGCCTACGATTTTGTTTTTATTAAAGGAAATGTTGAAGTTGGCGTTCCAGGTAAAGTCCTGTTTACGCACCAGTCCCATATTCAGTTGTACTTCCACACCCTTGTTGGTGGTTTTGCCAATATTTTGTAACTGGGTGGAATAGCCGAAAGTAGAGGCAATCGGAACATTCAGTAACAGTTTGCTGGACGTGTTATTATAGATATCAACACTCAGGTCAATGCGTTTGGCAAAGCTGATGTCGAATCCGTAGTTCCGGTTAACAGTGGCTTCCCACTGCAGGTTCTCATTGACCAGTCCGGTTGGATAATAGCCAATCACTGCCTGGTTGTTCATGCCATAGTAATAACGGCCATCATTGGCAAAATTGGTCATATACAGGTAGTCATTGATCCGGTTATTACCTACGGTACCATATCCATAACGCAGTTTCAGGTCGCTGATGAAATTCACATTCCGGAGGAATTTTTCATTCTTTACCCTCCAGGCAATGGATCCGGCCGGGAAATAACCCCATTTCTTGCCTTCGGCAAATTTGGAGGCACCATCCGCCCTTACGTTAAAGGAAACCAGGTAACGGCCCAACAAAGTATAGTTGACCCTTCCGAAGAAAGACATATTCGTATACCGGGTTTTACTCAGGCGCGGATAACCGGTAAAGGATGTTCCCAGTGTGGTTTCTTTGAATGCCTGGGTGGGTGATGTATTCAGCGGATAGTTCCCGTAAAGACTTGAATGGGATTCAGTACGCAGGTCATAGGTTTCCTGGCCGGCTAACAGGTCAAAGTCATGAATTTTTTTGAATCCTTTTACAGACCAGGTCAGCACATTCGAATTGGTAATGGTCCGTTTGGTTACTGTATCCATACCGGCAATCGGTTTACGGCTGCCTTGTGTAATAGAATAGGGCGTAATTGAATCATTGAACTGGAGATCAGTAAAATGGTTATAATCATAACCCGCTGTTGATTTGAATACCAGGTTTTTGGTGATATTGACAGTAAGGGTCATGTTCGCATTCAGGGCGTCCGTTGTCTTTCTCCTGTACTCGGCATTTGCTAAGGTAATTGGGTTGTACAGGTTCAGGCCATTCCCCACATTCTGATCGGCCAGTGGATCCTGGTCATCAATTTCCTGGTTACTGGAAAGGAAAGGACGGTATTTTACCGCATTGCGAAGACGGTTATAGGAAGTGCCTTTTGTGTCAGATACACCGGCACCCTGCACATCGGTGCGTGTATAACGGGCACCGGCGCCGATTTTAATTTGCTTATTAATCTTGTATTCACCTTTGGCATTGAACAAATGGCGTTTGTAATTGGAGTTAATCACAATAGCCTTGTCATTATTATAGGTGTAACCAAAATTGTAAGTCAGTTGTTTGGTGCCGCCGGAAGCGGTCAGGTTATGCGTGGTGCTGATACCGGTACGGCCGAAAGTTTCACCCTGCCAGTCAACTGCCGGAACATTTTTATAATTAGCAAGTGTGTCCCAGGTGGTACCAAAGTTCCTGGCAAAACTGGCGCTGTCGGTGGAACTGCTGCGGGATCTTTCCCACTGGTATACTACAAAATCATAAGGATCGAAAACGTTGAGTCTTTTGGCCAGTTCTTTAACACCCACAAAACCGTTGTATCCTATAACCAGGCGGCCTGGTTTGCCGGTCTTCGTGGTAATTACAATCACCCCGTTCGCACCTCTTGCACCATAAATAGCGGTGGCTGCAGCGTCTTTCAGTACGTCGATTGACTGAATATCCTGGGGGGAGATAGTGGACAATCCGTTTTCCACCTGAACACCATCCACAATATATAGTGGGGAGTTGTCACCGGTGATCGACATTCCACCCCTTACACGGATACGTACTTCAGCATCAGGGGAACCTTCAGCTGTAGTGGCTGTAACCCCCGCGAGCCTGCCGTTCAGTGCTTCAGCAGCGGAGTTGATAGGAATGTCTTTTAAATCTTTTGAACCAACAGACGAGACAGAGGCCAGCAGGTCTTTGCGTCGTACGGTCTGGTAACCGATCACCACCACATCATCTATGACTTTCGCGTCGGAGGTAAGGGTAACTTCCAGGTTGGTATTTGTACCTACGGGTACTTCCAGGGTGGTAAAGGATACACTGGAAAAAACGAGGACATCATTGGGGCCCGCGTTAATCCTGAATGTCCCTTTCGCATCTGTTGTGGTGCCGGTTCTGGTTCCTTTTACGGTAACCGTAACACCTAACAAAGGCTGTTTGTTTTCAGCGGAAACTACTGTTCCCGTAACAGGCCGGGCTTGTGCCATTAATCCACGCAATGGAATTAATGCAAGAAGTAATAAGAAAAGTCCTGTTAATTGGAATCTTCTGTTCATAATGCAGTTTTTGTTGATAAGCAGAATAATTAACAATTCGGTCCGTTGCCGGTCATTACCCCATACTGGTGCTTTCCTTTTCTGTAAAAAGAACAGGAAACTTCATTGAAGTAATCAGAAATAAAAACAGAAAACTGCCGGAACTGTGATCGGAAAAGAAAGGCTGACCATCAGATGGTCGTTAGCAAAAAAGGTATTTAACAGCAATCGGTGACATAAAATCTTTTCAGAACAGCAAGCAATTTCCAGGGTTTTTAATTCCGGATCGACATACAAGACTACACAGAACTACGCTATAAGTCACTGATTATTAGATAATTTTTTACGCAATCGTTCCCGGTAACGATGTCACATTCCGTACTTTTACCGGCCTTAAAATGGCCCCGGGCTGCTGCCAGCCACAACCCCGCCAGGTGCCGTAATATGCAGCAAATAAGGTAATTTACAGGTCTGATTCAGAGCAGCCTGCCGGGGTTGTGGCTGAACAGACCGACTGCAACTAAATTCCGGAAAACAGACATGAAGTTTGAAGCTGTAACCATAAAAGATATTGCCAAAGCCCTGGGGCTGTCTACCTCCACTGTTTCAAGGGCGCTCCGTGACAGTTATGAGATCAGTCCGGAGACGAAAAAGATCGTACTTGAGTATGCCGAAAAAATCAATTACCACCCCAATCCCATTGCATTAAGTCTGAAAGAACGCAGGAGCCGGTCTATTGGGGTGATCGTTTGTGAAATTGCCAACAGTTATTTTTCCCAGGTCATTAACGGGATTGAATCTATTGCCAATACCAATGGATATAACGTTATTATCTCCCAGAGCCGTGAATCAGCGGAGAAGGAATTACTGAACCTTCAATACCTGACTTCCCGGTCGGTGGACGGGTTAATCATATCCGTTTCCACTGAGACCAAGGATTTTAATTATTTCAGGGAATTGCATGACCGGGGGATGCCCATTGTTTTTTTTGACCGGATCGTGGATGAGATAGAAACCCATAAAGTGATCGCCGATAATTTCAAGGGTGCCTATGACGCCACGACTCATCTGATCAGTTGCGGGTATAAAAGAATTGCAACCATCAGCAATAAAACAGCCTTATCTATAGGTAAAGAAAGAATGGCCGGCTACAGGGCGGCATTGAAAGATAATGGATTGGAACCGGATGATTCCCTGGTTCGCTATTGTCAGCACGGGGGTATGCTGGAAGCCGAAATGGAAGAAGCAATTGATTCCCTTTTCAAATTGAAATCCTCCCCGGATGCTATTTTTGCTTCTGCCGATAAACTCACCACCGGGTGCCTTCGTGCACTGCGTTTGAGGGGCCTGTCTGTACCCGGGGATATTGGCCTGATCGGGTTTTCAAACAGTGAGCTTACCGAGCTTTTTGATCCTCCTCTTTCTGTAGTTAAACAACCCGCTTTTGAGATGGGCGAGGTTGCCACAAGTCTTTTACTGGAACTTATCGAAAGCAAGCGGCCGGTAACCGATTTCCAGAGCCGCGTATTATCCACTGAAATGATTATCCGTCAATCCACCCGGATGCAGAAATCCCTTTCTAAACCGGTGATTTCCTGAACTTTTTAATTCTTTTTTTCTTTTGGTACGATTGCTTTCAGGCTATATATTTGCACTCCCAAACCCAAAGGGGAATTAGCTCAGTTGGCTGGAGCGTCCCGAATGGAATTCGGGAAGGTCA
>CAZFLL010000054.1:0-25998 GCA_964519865.1 uncultured Chitinophaga sp.
CTTGCTACAATCTTACTTCAATTCCTTCCGGAAGAACATCATCGGGATCGATACCCGGTTTGTCACACCCTACGGTACCCAGCAAATGATCTATGCCGACTGGACCGCCAGCGGCCGCGCTTACCAGCCCATTGAAGACCGGCTGTCCAAAGATATCATGCCCCTGCTGGGGAATACCCATACCGAGACCACGGTCACCGGTACCGCCATGACGAGGGCGTATGAACTGGCAAAACAAATCATCAAACAACATGTGCATGCCGGACCGGAGGATGTGCTCATCTTCGCCGGGAGTGGCATGACCGGGGCAGTGAATAAACTGCAGCGCCTGCTGGGTTTACGGATTCCCGAGCGGATCATGGATTATGTGAAAGAGGGGAGATTGCCCGCCACCCACGAACTGCCTACCAGTGTGCTGCGCATCCATGAACTATTCAGCAATTACCTGGATGTGGATCCGCTCCTGAAACCGGTGATCTTTGTATCGGAGATGGAACACCATTCCAACCAGACTTCCTGGCTGGAGACCATTGCCGATGTGGAGATCATTCCCAATGATGAGGATGGCAATATCTGCCTGCATTCCTTTGAACAGTTACTGGAGAAATATAAGGACCGCCAACATAAGATTGCCGCGATCACCGGCTGCTCCAATGTAACCGGTATACAGACGCCTTATCATAAAGTGGCTAAGAAAATACACGCTTACAACGGGCTCTGTTTTGTGGACTTTGCCTGTTCAGCTCCCTATGTCGCGATCAATATGCACCCGGATGAGGAAGGCGCCCACCTGGATGCCATCTTCTTCTCCCCGCATAAATTCCTGGGTGGTCAGGGTACACCCGGCGTGCTGATCTTTCATAAAAAACTCTATAAAAATATCATTCCCGATCAGCCGGGTGGAGGCACGGTCACGTATACCAATCCCTGGAAGCAGCACGAATACATCAATGATATCGAACACCGGGAAGACGGTGGCACACCTCCTTTCCTGCAGGGCATTAAAGCCGCACTGGCCGTAAAATTAAAGGAGGAAATGGGTGTGGAGCAGATGCTCAAACGGGAAGAAGAAATATTAAAAATCATTTTCGCCCGTTTACCCAACGTACCCGGTATCGAAATACTCGAGGGACAAACCACGCATCGTCTCGGGGTGATCTCCTTTATCCTCCGCGGCACCCATTTCAACCTGGTGGTGAAATTGCTGAATGACCGTTTCGGTATCCAGACCCGCGGCGGTTGTGCCTGCGCCGGCACATACGGACATATGCTCCTGCATGTGGATCAGTTACATTCCTACGAGATCCTGGAAGAAATGCACAAAGGTGATCTTTCCTGCAAGCCCGGCTGGATCCGCATGTCCATCCACCCGGTCATGACCAATGAAGAAGTGGAGTTTATTATGGATGCGATTGAACAGGTGGCGGTTCATTACACCGAATGGAAAAAGGATTACATCTATGAACCGGATACCAATGAGTATCATCATGCGGGGTTTAAGGATGAAATGTCGGAGACGGTGGGGCGGTGGTTTGATGGAGTAGGTGGGTGAGAGGAAAGGGGAGAGGGGAAAGAGGAAAGAGGAAAGAGGAAAGAGGAAAGAGGAAAGAGGAAAGGGGAGAGAATAGTAAATAGTAAATAGAGAATAGGGGATTACTTAGAGGAGTGGTTTAGGCCCGAAGGGCTGATACAATTATAGCCCGGGGATTGAAAGTAGACCTGGTAGCCCCGAAGGGGTGATACAATTATTAGTGAATAGAAAATAGAAAATAGGGAATAGAGAATAGAGAATAGGGAATAGGAGCTATCTTAGAAAAGTGGTTTAAGCCCGAAAGGCTGATATTATTATAGCAATCAGTGTATATAATATTCTCTGCAACAACAGAACCCCGAAGGGGTGGCATTAATATAAGGCCCCGAAGGGCTGAAAATACTATTTAATCAGATAAGCAACCTTTGAATGGGCTGTTACCTTCTCGCTTCTTGCTTCTCGCATCTCGCTTCTCGCTTCTGGCCTCCCTCAAAAAAAAGCCGCACCATTGCTGATGCGGCCTGCTCAGGGTTATGAATCGTGTTTAAAATCCTAATTCTACTAATCCGAGATTTGTTTTATTATCAGCTACTATCTCTACATTATCGATGAGTATTGGCTGGTAAAGGGTATTAATCGGCCTGATCTGCACTTTGTAAAAACCGGGTACCATCTCACTTACGGTCAGGACACCCTCTAAATAATTCATACCAAAGGGGCCATACACATTCGTATCGTTATAGATCGTAACAACCGCTTTGGCTTCCAGGGGAGTTACTTCCAGGTATAAACCTCCGGTGCCATCAGCGGGGTCATAATTGGACTGGATCAGGGGGTTGGTTTTGCCCGCAGAGGCCGGGTCATGTTTGCCGCCTGCCGGTTGAATACTATCCTTTGTACAACTGAATTGGGTAAAAACGAGGGCAAGAAACAAGGCAACGAGTGCCGGGTGGAACTTGTTTTTCATAAGGGTTCGAATTGAAATGTAAGAATTGTTAACCCCTGTAAGGTATATACGTAATATTTTCCAGGCAATATTCTGCCCCGGTATTATTCTTAAATCAGGGTTTCCCTTTAGCCAAGTAAGGTTGTTTTTCTTAGTAGCTCATGTTGGATGTTATTATGGATAGAGAGGTATTAATTAGCCGATTAGCCGATGTGCCAATTAGCCAATGATGAATATTTTGTTGCAACCTTGAGATGCTTTCAATACCGGAAATCAGATTCTACCTGTCAAAAATGACTCTCTGGCTATTATGCTCTTCCCCAATTGGCTAATTGGCATATTGGCACATTGGCTAATTGATGCATTAGCCCAATTTTGAAATATTCAACTATAAAATCTTAGAAAGAAGTACCACCTGAAAAAATAAGCCCCCCTGTAGAAACAGCGGGACTTAAAGTAATGGTTCTGATTAAGAAGGTATAATACTATTGGTAGTAAACCGTATTGCTGGTATTGATTTTAGCAATGGGTTCAGCATTCATTTTATATTCAATCCGGCCGGTTTCTTTCTGTGGAACAGGCGGGGTAACGGGTACTTCGGCTTTCTTCTCGTGGATCTGCGCCAGGGAAGGAGCGATCACGAGGGAAACGATGGACATCAGTTTGATCAGGATGTTCATGGAAGGACCAGAAGTATCTTTAAAAGGATCACCAACAGTGTCACCGGTTACAGAAGCTTTATGCGGCTCTGATTTCTTGTAATACATTTCACCGTTGATCTCAACACCTTTTTCAAATGATTTCTTGGCATTGTCCCAGGCACCACCGGCGTTATTCTGGAACATACCCATCAGCACACCACTTACCGTAGCTCCGGCCAGGAAACCACCAAGGGCTTCGGGACCGAGGGTGAAACCAATCGCCAGCGGGGCGACAATGGTAATGGCTCCGGGCAGCAGCATCTTCCGGATGGAAGCCTGTGTGGAGATGGCTACGCATTTATCGTATTCCGGCTTGCCGGTACCTTCCATGATACCCGGGATGGTACGGAACTGGCGGCGCACTTCTTCCACCATACTCATGGCCGCTTCACCTACCGCACGGATCGCGAGGGAAGAGAAGATCATGGGAATCATGGCCCCGATGAAGAGGGAAGCCAGTACTTTGGCACTATAGATATTAATATGCTGATCGGCTACATTGGGCATCGCTACTCCTACAAAAGCGGCAAAAAGGGCCAGTGCGGTCAGGGCAGCTGATGCAATCGCAAAGCCTTTACCGGTGGCCGCAGTGGTATTACCCACAGCATCAAGCACGTCTGTTTTTTCACGAACCTCTTTAGGCAGTTCACTCATTTCGGCAATACCGCCGGCGTTGTCGGCAATAGGTCCGAAGGCATCGATCGCCAGCTGCATTGCAGTGGTAGCCATCATACCGGCAGCGGCAATAGCTACTCCATACAGACCGGCAAATTCATAAGAACCTATGATACCACCGGCTAATACCAGGATCGGAAGGAAGGTTGATTCCATACCCACGGCCAGACCACCGATTACGTTGGTCGCGTGACCAGTGGAGGATTGCCGGATGATCGAGTTGACCGGGCGTTTGCCCATGGCCGTATAATATTCAGTGATGATACTCATTAAAGCACCCACTGTTAAACCCACTCCGATAGCTCCCAGTACACCCCATTTGGTAAAGGTGAAACCTCTTAAGGTCATGGTGCCTTCAGGAAGAATAAAATATACCAGTCCGGCTGCGGCGCCTGCAGTCAGGACAATAGAACCCCAGTTACCCATATTCAGGGCCTTCTGCACATTGTCGGTACTGATACCGGCAGAATCACTCACACGTACAAACAGGGTTCCTACGATGGAGAAGATTATACCCACACCGGCGATCAGCATTGGTAATACGATGGGGGAGAAACCACCCAGGGTATCATTACCGAAGTCTACAGTGGTCTGTTGTCCGAGTACGATGGTGGCAAGAACGGTGGCCACATAAGAACCGAATAAGTCAGCTCCCATACCCGCCACGTCACCTACGTTATCACCTACGTTATCGGCAATGGTAGCCGGGTTACGGGGATCATCTTCAGGAATACCGGCTTCCACTTTACCCACGAGGTCAGCGCCTACGTCGGCTGCCTTGGTATAGATACCACCACCCACACGGGCAAAAAGCGCGATGGATTCAGCACCCAGGGAGAAACCGGTCAGTACTTCAATCGTCCGGATCATCTCGGGAGAATCAACGGAAGAACCGGGAGCGAAGTATTGTTTTAATACGATATACAATCCACCCAGACCGAGTACAGCCAGGCCGGATACACCGAGACCCATAACGGCGCCCCCGGTGAAGGATACATTTAATGCTTTGCTTAAGCTGGTACGGGCAGCCTGTGCAGTACGCACGTTGGCCCGGGTAGCTACTTTCATACCGATATAACCGGCAGTGGCACTGAACACAGCCCCGATTACAAAGGCCGCGGAGATCAGCCAGTGTGAATGCGGATTGGCCTGGGCCATTACAGCCAGCAGGATACCTACAATCACTACGAAATAGCCAAGAATTTTCCATTCAGCCTTGAGAAAGGCCATGGCACCAACTGCGATGTAGTTGGCGATTTCTTTCATACGGTCGTTACCGGCGTCTTGTTTGGAAACCCAATTAAACTTGATTAAAGTGTAAAGCAAGCCAATCAGTCCCATGACGGGTACCAGGTAGATCAATTTGTCCATAACAGTCGATTCTTAGTGTCTGGTTTAGATTAAAAACGGCCATTTCGGCCGGGCGGCAAAGATAGGGGTTGAGACCCAATGGCACAAGCCCCTGAGATGCTTTATTTTCAGGGGCTTGAAGTGTAAAAAACACACTTATTTAAACTGCTTATTTCTGCGATTCGTTGATTAATTCGTCAGGCCATGAATCGCCTTCATATCCGCAATCGCAGTTACAGTTTTTGGGTCTTAATCCTTCCACTTTTTGAAGTTCCAGTTTAATATCCCGGATTATGGTATCGGCTTTCCGGATAGAATCAGCGTTCCTTGTTTTAGCTACATTTATTTGTATATCGCTCATATTCAGCGAATTAATAGCTTTGTCGAATATTTCACCGGATGATGGTTTTAGTTCCAGTTCAATGGTCTGACTGCTGCTGATGGTAAATTGCTGCAACCCGAATGCGATACCCCCAGCATTTTCAGTGAGCCCCAGGATATAGGCCCTGGCCTGAAGGGGCAGGTAAATGGTTCCGTCGGTATAGGCAAACACATAGTTTCCCGAACCATCATTTTTCAGTCCGCCCTTGGTATAAATCTTCTTATCCGGAATGATCAGAAATACATCCAGCTTCTCCCTGTAGCTGCCGGCGATCCGGACAGACAGTTCGGTTTTGGTATTTCCAATCACTTCTTTGAGCAGTACATCAATATTGTACCAGCCAAAGGTTTCGATGGAAAACTGGTAATAGACGTCTTGCGGGTTGGCTGGGTTGACGACCTCCCTGTTGTCAAACACAAGGGGAAGAGCCCGGTTCACAGCATCTGGTGGGGCTACCGGCCCAGGGTTACGGACTTCTTCTGTTTGTTTGCCGTTCTCTTTAATATACTGCTCACGTTGTTTTTCGGAAAGCTGCTGGCGATACAGTAGTTCATGCCGGCGCTCATTATACAGTTTACAACTGTCTATGCAGTCACTCAATTGCCTCAGTTGAGGATCGGGTAATTGAAGACGATCACTTTCATTCTGGATATACTTGTATATAGAATAAATGTCCGTTTCAGAAAGTGCAGGATAGGATGGCGCGTAGTACCCATATTGTGAAACCTGATTACAGAAGTAGAGCGACTGATTGTTCCAGAGTTCCTGGTTGATATTAACCAGTTTTTCATTAAGTGATTTTGTTTTGATTGTATCTGCACGGCCAATGCGTTCGGAACCTTCAGATGGAAAATGGATATCGTATCCCCTGACCAATAACGTATCACCTGAATATTGCCGAAGATAATGTGCGAGGTCAGGGCCGGATGCTCTTTTACCTAGGGTATGACATTGCGCACATTGTGTGGTAAAAATCGCTTTCCCGTTCGCAATACTTTTATCCAAAGCCGTCACCGGCAAAGTATCCGGCTTCACCCAGTTGATCCGGCCATCATTGCTTTCTTCGCCTTTAAAAAGTTTCATCTGTGGATCCTTATACCGGGTGGGCAGGGCCACATCAATGGCTTTTTTTATCGAGGCATCCTGTCCTTTTTTGGGATGAATATATATCATGCCCCCGCTGCTCATGGGTTCCTCACCGGAACTGGTAGTAAGACCGGCTTTAATCATCTGCGCAATGGTATAGGCTTCTTTGATCTCCAGGGTCACCTGTTTTCTATCTCCGGCATCAATGGCACCCTGGGGGATTTTTAATAAAGCCCCGTGTTGGGTGACGAGCACCGTATCCCTGTCCGTATCGATTGTGTATTCACCGGCAGGCATATCCGCAGGAGTGGAGAGGAGAGCATTTTTCTCAGTATGGGAGCAGGCATAAATAAGGGAAACAATCAGCAGGAGGGAGGCAAGACGAATCTTCATAAACAAGTTGTTGGAAGAATAAGATACTATTTATACCAGATTACATAATTAGTAACCCGGTTTTTTTGGCTGATAGTTGTATTGTGATTTGCTGATATCCCGTAAATACCAATATCCTGATAGATTATTGAATTTGTAAAAAAGCCCGCCCCAGGTATTCAGTAATGTCACCCGCGATCATGGCTTCCTGAGATAATTCTTTCGCAGCTATATCACCAGCCAGTCCATGCAGGTAACAGCCCAGCATCGCGGCTTCGACAGGGGAATAACCCTGGGCCAGCAACCCCGTTAATACACCGGTCAGTACATCGCCACTTCCACCGGTGGCCATACCGGGATTACCGGTACTGTTGAACCAGGCTTTGCCGCCGGCTGTGGCAATCAGGCTATGCTGCCCTTTCAGGAGAATGACCACATTCAGTTCCCGGGCCATGGCCCTTGCTTTTTCGATCCGGTCAAAATCATTCACAGACGGACCGGCCAGTCTTTCAAATTCTTTTGGATGCGGCGTCAGGATGGAACCAGCCGGTATCAATGATTGCAATGCAGGATCAGCTGCTAATATATTCAGGGCATCCGCATCGATCACGATCGGATGCTGGTATCGGGTTAACACCGATTTTAAACAGGCGGCTGTTGAGGCTGACTGCCCGATACCCGGACCAATACCAATGGCATTGTATTTTTCCAGTTCACCCGGATCGCTGATCTGGTCCTGCTCCGCATCCGGAATGGCCATGGCTTCGGGTACCGCGGTTTGCAGGATGTCCAGCCCGGCAGCGGGAATATGACAACTGAGCAAACCCGCACCACTGCGCAGGCAGGCCCTGGACGAAAGAACAGCAGCACCCATTTTCCCCCGGCTCCCGGCTAACAATAAGGCATGACCGAAATTACCCTTATGGGCATACAGCGGACGTGGCCGGTAAATATCATGAATGATCGTATCATCCACCAGTTCAAACGGGGTGGAATTATCTTCCTCGTATTGCCGGTGCAGCCCGATATCGAGTACTTCAAGGTTACCCACGGCTGCCTGGTTTTCGGCCACCAGGAAAGCGGGTTTATAGGATTGAAAAGTCAGTGTATGACTGGCCTGTATGGTCAGGTTTCCCTTTGAGGAATGATCCGTAAATAAACCACTGGGTATATCAATGGCAATAACCGTGGACCCGGAATGATTGATAAACTGAATGACCTGGGCTGTCAGTCCATCCACGGCCCGGTTGAGTCCTGATCCGAAAAGTGCATCGATCACAAGCTGCCCCGGATTCAGTGAATGAATATGCTCTTCCGATTGAATAAAATAAATATGTCCCTGCGGATAAAGGTGAAGCCTGGACAGGTTATGCTGGAAATCATCCGTACCCCGGTGACCAAACTCCAGGATATAAATGTTTACGGTAAACCCTTTTTCCAGCAAGAGCCGGGCAATGGCCAGTCCGTCGCCCCCGTTATTTCCTTTTCCGCAGAAAATAGTATAAGGGGACTGTTCCGGGAATTGACGCAGTATCCAATCCGCACAGGCTGTGGCTGCTCTTTCCATCAGTTCAATGGAAGAAATGGGTTCATGTGTAATGGTATACTGATCCCAGGCACGTACCTGCTCTGCCGTGAAAATTTTCATGTACCTAAAGGTCAGTGATTTTTGGGGAAAACAGTATGACTTAGCGGCGGGTCTTTTTTTCGGCTTCCCGGGTGGATTTTTTCAAAGGCACCGTATCCGTTTCCTCCTCTTCCGTACTGGTTTTCTGGAAATATTCCCCAAACAGGTCATAACTCTGGTGAGCCGTATTGTAGATACTCCGGGTAAAGCGGTTACCCAGGATTATGATCGTGACTTTTTCATTGATCAGCCGGGCAAAAGCGGCATTACAGCCATGCCATTTGCCAAAATGATAAACGATCTTCTTGTTATTGGGGAGGTTCATCAGCCGGAAACCCAATCCATAATTGTGAATGGATGGCCGTTCGTTGCTATAGGAGGCAAAAGCTGAATCCCGCAGGGAATTATTGATCACCTGGTCCGTATACAGGGCCTGGTCCCATTTGAGGAGATCCGTGGCGGTGGTATACACATTCTTATCGCCATATGTACCATCCAGGAAATCATTCGTCCATTGATACCCGTCGGGTTTGAAAGAAGGCGTGGCGGTCAGAGTGTCTTTCAGCGAGAACACATAGCTGTCCTTCATACCAAGCGGGGTAAAGAATTTCTCCTTCATATAATCCGGGAATGGCTTACCCGTTACCTGCTCAATGATCAGGGCCAGCAACAGGTAATTGGTATTGCAATAACTGAATTTCCTTCCCGGGTTCGCTTCCTTATTCGGATGTTCACGGATGAGGATATTCAATACATCTTTATTGGTGCAGTAGACTTTTTTATCCCAGCTGGTCTTGTCCATAAAATGAACATAATTAGGGAGGCCACTCCGGTGACTCAACAGCATCTTTATGGTGATGCCCGGATAGGGCAAGCCGGGGAAGAATTTAGAGAGACTGTCATCGAGTGAGAGTTTGCCCTCCTGTACCAGCCGCAGTGTGGCAATGCCTGTAAAAGTCTTGGAAGTGGAGGCTATGTGCAGGGAAGTGCTGGCGGTCATGGTATCCTTCTTCCGCAGGTCCCTTTTCCCGATATATTTTTCATACAGGATGGCCCCGTTCTTCGCGATCAGGATCTGCCCGTTGAAATAGTTGTTCCGCAGCAAAGTGCTGTCAAAAAAAGCGGAAATCATCCGGTAATACTGACGGAACTCTTCCTTGCCCATAGGGCCCGGGGTAGGAGGGTAGTACTGGAGGGAATCGTCCACCACCTTTTTTTCTTTTCCCGAAGAATTACAGCAATAAAAGCCGATGGCGAACAGGATAATCAGGTATATAGATTTCAAGAGGTCTCGTTGGTTTATTACAAAAATAGAAGCCGGATATTGCGGGACGGGTTATAGTTTTCCCCAACCCCTTCTGTAATGTTAATAATAAAACAAGTGTTAGTGTTAATATTTTGGGCAGGAGTTTCCCTGTACAGTGAAAATGCAGTTAATCATACGTAGTATATTTGCTGTATGACAAAGACTGGCAGTAACACGAGTTATCCCAAAGAAAAGATCAGGATATTGTTCCTGGAAAATATCAGTGATGCGGCGGTGAAGAATTTCAGGCATCATGGCTATGTGAAAGTGGAAAAAATCACGAAGGCCCTGACAGAGGACGAACTGATCGAGGAGATCAAAGACGTGCATATCCTGGGTATCCGTTCCAAAACCATGGTGACTAAAAAAGTACTGGATGCCGCGGTCAAGCTGCAGGCCATCGGTTGTTTTTGCATCGGGGTAAACCAGGTGGACCTGAAATCCGCCACTAAAAACGGGGTGGTGGTGTTTAACGCGCCTTATTCCAATACCCGCAGTGTGGCCGAACTGGTGATTGGTCTTTCCATCATGCTCATCCGCCGGATACCAGACAAGAACAAAGCTGCCCATGAAGGCATCTGGATGAAGGATGCCAAAAACAGTTATGAATTAAGGGGCAAGACACTGGGTATTGTTGGTTATGGTAATATCGGGAGCCAGGTAAGTGTACTGGCCGAATCGCTGGGGATGAAAGTGCTGTTTTATGATGTGGAAACCAAATTGCCCCTGGGCAATGCGGAGGATGCGCGCAGCCTGAAAGAACTACTGGGCCGGGCGGATGTGGTGACCCTGCATGTGCCGGAAACCAGCCAGACAAAGAACCTGATCAATAAGCATAATCTCAAATACTTTAAGAAAGGAGCCATCCTGCTGAACTACGCCAGGGGAGAGGTCGTAGACCTGGATGCACTGGCCAAAGAATTAAATGATGGCAACCTGGGCGGTGCGGCCGTGGATGTATTTCCCTGGGAACCGGAAAAAAACGGGGATCGTTTCACGACTCCTTTACAGAACCTGCCCAATGTTATACTGACACCCCATATCGGTGGAAGTACGGAAGAAGCACAGATGAATATCGGGGAGGACGTGAGTGTGAAATTGTTTAATTACCTCGAGAAAGGAATTACGTTTGGTTCGCATACAGTACCCGCCCTGGCCTTGCCACCGCAGGAAGGCAGTCACCGGATCCTGCACATCCACCGCAATGTGCCCGGGGTACTATCGGCGATCAATACCCGCTTATCCAAAAATGATATCAATATCGTGGGACAGTACCTGAAAACCAATGAGGATATCGGGTACGTGGTGCTGGATGTGGACAAGAAGCTCTCCACGCAGGCACTGCATTTACTCAGGGATGTGAAAGAGACGATCAAAGTGCGGGTATTATACTGACCTGTAACCTTTAAACCAACGAATATGCGTATTATTCTTCCCTTGCTGGGCCTGTGCCTGTTATTTGCTGCCTGTAAACAGCCGGCCAAAAAAAGTTCAACCGACCTGGATCAAATGGCCAAAGAACTGAAAAAGAATTCGCCCGGGATGAATGCCGGGTCTGAAAATTTCTCCATAAAAGCGGCGGAAGGATGGGCAAAAATGGATACGAATATCAGCGGGCTGAAATGCCTGTTTGTAACCTCAGCCCTGGAAGATGAGAATGACCGGTTCCGCGAAAACCTGAATGTGGTTACTGAACGTTGCGGGAGTATGGGACTGGAAGCCTATATGGACGCCACCCGGACAAATCTCAAGACACTGACCGGCTATGAAGAGCAGAAAGTTTCTGATAAATCCATCAACGGAATGGATTTCACCAATATAAAATACTCCCATACCTATGGCGGAATGCCCATTGATGTGGACCTGTATGTCACAGTCAAGGATGGCGTAGCCTACCTCATTACCTGCAGCGTAAAGAAAGGGGAACTGGGCCGGTGGGATAAGTATTTTCAACCCATGGTGGAGAGTTTTACGATCAACTAAGCACCCCTGCTTTCTTTGCCCGGCTTTGCTGAACCGCTAACTTTGCAGTATGTCCCAATTATTAATTCAGAACTTACTGGATGCCCTCGCCGTATCCCCGGATAATATTCCGTTACGATTGCAGGTAGCTGACCTGATGGTGAAAGAAAAAATGTATACCGAAGCCGCTGAGCAGTTTCAGCTGGTGCTGAATAAAAGTTACGGTAACAGCAAGGCCCAGCTCGGACTGGCGCAATGTTATTTTGCACAGGAAAAATATTCCGCGGCCATCATTATTTATGAGCAGGCAGGATCGATGCCTGCGGAGGACCAGCTGATCTATATCAAATGCCTGATCCGTGAAAATTCCATAGCCCAGGCGGTGAATGAATACCAGAAACTGATAGCCCTGCATCCCGGAATGAGGGATGAGGAGATTGACGGCCACCTGCGGGTGAGTTCGGCCGGTACACCCGTGAACGAGGACGAAGGGGAACACTTCAATACCGATGAAGCGTATTTTATGGAGAAGCCGGCCCTGGGCTTTGCCGATGTGGGAGGCATGGAACGCGTAAAAGAAGAGATTTCGCTGAAGATCATTCAGCCCATGAAGAATCCCGAATTGTTTAAGGCCTTTGGGAAAAAAGCAGGAGGTGGTATTTTAATGTATGGACCTCCCGGTTGTGGAAAAACCTTTATTGCAAAAGCAACAGCGGGTGAGATCAATGCAAAGTTTATCAATATCGGGTTGCATGATATCCTGGATATGTGGATCGGCAACAGCGAGAAAAACCTGCATGAGATTTTTGAAATGGCACGCCGCAATAAACCCTGTGTACTGTTTTTTGATGAAGTGGATGCCATGGGTGCCAGCCGGAATGATCTCAAGCAATCCGCCATGCGGCATGTGATCAACCAGTTTCTCGCAGAACTGGATGGCGTGGAAACCGATAATGAAGGTGTACTGATACTGGCTGCCACCAATGCGCCCTGGGCGGTGGATCCGGCATTCCGCCGGCCGGGCCGGTTCGACCGGATCATCTTTGTGGAACCACCCGATGAATCAGCCAGGAAGGATATTCTTGTGTCACAACTGAAAGGACGACCGACCGGGGATATTGATATTGCCAAAGTAGCGGCGGCTACAACGGGACATTCAGGAGCAGATATAAAAGCGATAATAGATATTGCGGTGGAGGATAAACTGACAGAATCACTCAGCAAGGGAGTGATACAACCCATCCATACAAAGGATATTCTCAAAGCGGCAAAGCAACACCGGCCATCCACGGCTGAATGGTTTTCCACTGCCCGTAACTATGCCCTTTATGCCAATGAATCGGGCCTGTATGATGACATATTGAAATACCTAAAGATCAGGAAATAATATTGCATGAATCATTCTGATGCGAATCTTGAACGTGCCCGGCTCCTGTTACAGCAGGGCAGGACGGCCGATGCCCTGAAAGAACTGAAGAATATACTGGCCCAGGACCCGGAAAACGACCTGGCTTTATCACTCTATGGACAATGCCTGCTGGAGGAAAAGAAAACGGAGGAAGCCATTGCGGTGTTCAAACAAACCATTGCCCTGGACCCGGAGAACGGGTATTATTTTTACCTGCTGGGCTTTGCGTATTACAGTAAAAACGCGCATACGGAAGCCCTCAGCCAGCTGGAGGAAGCCATCCGTCTTGAGCCTTACCAGGCCGAGTTTTATGGATTAATGGCGCATATCTATATCAGTGAACGGAAATACCAGGTGGCATTGGATAAAGCGGATGAAGGGCTGGCTGTTGATCCGGAAAATATCACGGCGCTCAATGCCCGCTCGATAGCTTTGAATAAACTGCGCAGAACGGATGATGCGGTGGAGACCATGCAGACTACCTTGTCCATGGATCCGGATAATGCACTCACGCATTCCACTGTGGGCTGGAACCTGCTGGAGAAAGGAAAGCATAAAGAAGCAACCACGCATTTCAGGGAAGCGTTACGGATAGCACCGGATATGCATTCTGCCAAAGCAGGATTGAAAGAAGCACTGAAATCGGTGATACCACCATATCGTTGGTTATTGCAGTTCAGTTTCTGGGTACATAATAAAGGAAAGAATTTCCGCTGGGCCTTTTTTATCGCGATCTATATCGGGGTCAGGATCGTGGTGAGTGTTACCAGGAATGATCCCGATTTTGAATCCGTAGGGATCATTGTGGCGGCGGCTTATTTGTTGTTTATCGGGATCAGCTGGATTATCGGCCCGCTGGCTAATGCCTTCCTGTTATTTCACCGGGACGGGAAACATGCCCTGGAAGATTCGGAAAGATGGAATGCCATTGCGTTTATGACCTGCATTGCATCCGGTATCCTGGTGCTGGTACTGGCGGCTACGGTGGCAGGGGAGAGCCGGTCTGATAACTGGTTCCTGGCCGGTATGGTGCTTCTTTTACTGTCCGTTCCCGCAGGACATATGCAATACCCGATCCGTTTCAGGGGCAACAGCCTGGGACAGTGGATTTCAATCGCCATGCTTGGACTGGCGGCCGTGATAACGGTAATGTGTCTCGCCGGACTTCCCGGCCATGAAATCCCGCTGGTTATCTATTTCATTGCTTTTGTGCTTTACAGCTGGGTTAAATAAATTTCCCATATTTTCAATAATTATTGAAAATATTGTATCTTTGTGTGGTAAAACACAAACACATGAAAGTGGTCATTGCAGGAGCAGGATTCGGGGGGTTAAAACTGGCCCGGCTGCTCAATAATAAACCCGGTTTCGACGTCATACTGCTCGATCGTTTTAATTACCATCAGTTTCAACCATTATTTTACCAGGTGGCCACCGCCGGCCTGGATGCCAGTAATATTTCTTTCCCGTTGCGGAAGGTTTTCCAGAAAAGTAAGAATGTCCGGATCCGGCTGGCCGAACTGAAGGAAGTGCGGGCACAGGAAAATAAAATCATTACCAGTGAGGAAGAAATCCCGTATGATGTACTGGTACTGGCCACTGGGGCCGATACCAATTTCTTCGGCAACCCGGACATTGCAGCCCATGCTTTTCCGATGAAGTCCACCGTGGAAGCCCTGCAGATACGGCACCGGCTCCTTCAGTTATTTGAGCAGGCTCATCTTGAAAAAGACGAAGCCGCACTGCAACGGATGATGAATATCGTGGTAGTGGGTGGCGGACCCACCGGGGTGGAAGTCTCCGGTGCCCTGGCAGAAATGAAACAGTATGTTCTTCCCAAGGATTATCCTGAACTGGATTTTACCCGGATGAATATCTTCCTCCTGGAAGGGGCTGATAAAACACTGGCGGCTATGCGCGAAAAATCTTCTCAGCGGTCAGGTGAGTACCTCGAAAAACTTGGGGTAAAGCTGATGACCAGGACCCTGGTGAAAAATTATGACGGCCAGGATGTAGAGCTGAATAACGGGGAAAAGATACCGGCATCCACGGTGATATGGGCAGCAGGCATTAAAGGTAATATTCCAGGTGGCATTGATAAAACACTCATTGCCAGGGGTAACAGAATAAAGACGGATCGCTATTGCCGGGTAAAGGGCTTTGATAATATTTATGCTATTGGTGACCTGGCCTATATGGAAACACCGGCATATCCCAACGCTCATCCCCAGGTAGCACCGGCCGCTATGCAGCAGGCCGGTATGCTGGCCGCAAACCTGAAGCTGATTGAGAAGAAGTCAGATCCTGCCCGTTTAACCCAGTTTGAATACCGGGATAAAGGATCCATGGCCACGGTAGGAAGGAACCTGGCCGTGGTGGATATACCCAAACCGAAACTCTCGTTTGGTGGTTTTTTTGCCTGGATGATCTGGATGGGGCTGCACCTGATGCTGATATTGGGAGTCAAGAACCGGTTCTTTGTCTTTATGAACTGGTTGTATAATTACATTACATATGATCAGAACCTGCGGCTGATTTTCCGTGAGTTTTATAAAGAAACCAGTACCCCCAAAAATCAGGGATCATGAGCAAGGTATTTCTTACAGCTTCCTGGAATCACCTCATCATGGCCAACTATATGGTGGATCCGCAGGTGCTTCAATATTATATACCCCCGCAAACTGAGCTGGATACGTTTGATGGTGCCTGTTATGTCAGCCTGGTGGGCTTTGTATTTGACGATGTACGGTTAAAAGGCTGGCGGATTCCTTTTCATACCCGGTTCCCGGAAGTCAACCTGCGTTTTTATGTGAAATATAAGGAGCAGGGTCTATGGAAAAGAGGGGTTGTTTTTATCAGTGAAATTGTACCTAAACCAGCCATCAGCTGGGTGGCCAATACGCTGTATAAAGAGCATTATTCAACCATGCCCGTAAAGCAGTTATTCATTCCGGAACCCAGCCAGCTGACCGTGGGATATACCTGGACGAAAAATGGACGACAATACAGGTTGCAGGTGATTGCCGGACCGGTGCCAGGTCCTTTACCGGCTGACAGTTTTGAAGAATTTATTACCGAACATTTCTGGGGTTATTCAGCCGGTTCTGGTGGTAAAACGGTGGAATACCAGGTAGCGCATCCACGCTGGAATATTTACCCGGTAAAAAAATATGAACTGGAATGCGATTTTGAACATGTATACGGAACCAGCTTTGCTTTTCTGAATCAGCAACAGCCCGTGTCTGTGTTCCTGGCTGAAGGTTCGCCCGTAAAGATCTTTACAAAGAAAGTGCTTTAAGGATTTTCCGTCCCCGTGATTTAAAGGCCGCCGATTCGTAATCCCAGCGGTCTTCGATAATTGCTTTGAGCTCCGGACGGATATCCGGGTATTGAACGGACAGGTTAAACAATACCGTCAGCGAGAAAGCCTTGATGGCCGGCTTTTCGGTCATCGATTCAATAAACCCAAAACAGGTGTTCATCAGCTCACCACGAAAGCGCTCAGGAACGCTTAAATCCTGGAAGATCCGGACCGTATTCCGTTTAACCGCGTCAGGAAGCCCTGGTTTGCTGAGATTCTTTATCAGTTTGCCGTAATGCGCTTTGATCAGTGAAGGGTGGGCCTGGACCGAATAACTCAACGGCCAGGCGGCCACCTGTACCACGCGGTATTCATCCGACAGAAATAATCTGAGGAGTTCATTAAAACGTTGCTGATCGTTTCCAATCCATTTCACTACTTTCAAACACTGAGCTTTGGAATGTTCCGCCAACAGGAGGTCACGCAGTTTCATGGGTACAAATCTAGGGAGTGGCTTTGATAACCGGAATGACACTAATAGCCTTACAAGCAGTCTTATAGGAGAATTCTTGGTAAATGATAATCTTATAATTTACATTATGTTAAGTAATGATTCTCAAGAAAAGCCACAATTAAGTGGCTTCCCTTTTGAACCAATTACGGTCAGTTCTTTATTGAATCATACACATCATTCCACTTCTTCTCCTCTGCCGCGTATTTTGCCTGGTCGGCTGGTTTGCCTTTTGCATTTACTTTTTTGTTGGCATAAATATCGGCCAGGTAGCTGGCGGCTTTCTTATACTGTTGTTTATCGCGCATTTCCAGGTGGTCTTTAGCGGCCAGGATTGCAGCTGCTTTTTCGTAGGGTTCACGGGCGCCATCCAGTGTTTCCGCATATTCCTTATCCAGGGCATCTCTCTTGGCAATGTCCTCCTTGGAAGCCATGGTACCGGGTTTGGTACGGGTTCTCATGTCTTTTGCATGGGCATCCCGGCGTTCACCAACTTTGCTGGCTTTATTGATAAAATGGTCGCCGATATACAGGTAAGGAATTTCGTAACCGGGTTTGCCCTTCGCTGATTTATTAAAGGCATCAATCATTTTCTTTTCCAGTTCAGCCGCATTGGCCGGTAATACCGCACCATCTGTTTTCGGGTTCAGGGTATCATAAATAATTTCTCCCAGCACCTGGTTGGCTTTCTGGTTATCAGGATCTGTAGTCAGCACTTCATTCAGGGCGGCCAGTTTTTCAGTAAAATTATCAGTCAGTCCTACCGCAAAGTCGATTTTATCATAGTTGAAATATTCACTTTTAGGAAACAGTTCCTTGCCCAGGGCTTTATATTTTTCAAAACCGGCAAAATCTTTATTGGAGAAAGAATGGCTGACCAGGAAACGGTAAACACCTTCAAAACCTTCCCCGCTGACTTTACCATCGGCCAGTCTTTTATAATAATTCATGGCATCATCCATACTGCCTGATTTCTCCGCCGTGATTCCGGCCAGGATCAGCACATTGGTGTCCAGGGTGGTGTTCAGCAGTTTCCGTCCGATGAGGATATCAGAATACCCTACTGCTTTTTTAAGTTTGGTAAGACCGGATGCCCATTTGCTGGAATTGTAATCCTGGTAACCGGAAGTATAATAAAAAGAATACAGGTGGACCGGGCTGTTCTGGTAAACCAGGTCAGCGATCAGCGGCAATTCCGCTTCCATTGATTTGTATTTGGCAAAGGCGGCATCAGCTTCAGTGATCAGTTGTTCAGCCTCAGGCGTGTTTTTCTTTGCATCAGACATGGCTAACCCTGAATAAATCGTCGACTTCAGCAAATAAGCCTCCCCTTTGGCCGTGAATTTGGGATTGCTCATTGATTTATCCACTTCTGTTTTCGCGTCCTCAAATTTTGACAAAAGCAACAGGTTTTTGATCTTATCATAATTCTGTGCGCTGGCTGCAAAGGCCGACAGGCTGATCGTTAATAGAAGGATGAACCTTTTCATTTTATTTGATTGAGTTGTTAACTATTTATTCTGTAATGCTCTCAGTAGATGGATTTTCGCCTGTTCCGGTTGCGTTGGAATCCCCGTTTTCGCCATTTTCGGGTTTTTCCTCCGTTTCCGCAGTTACATGGCCGTTCTGTGCCTGGTCATCCAGGTTGGTGATGGCGGCGATCTCATCCCCTTCGTCGAGACGGATCAGCTTCACCCCCTGTGTGGCCCTGCCCTGTTCACTGATACCGGTAACCGGCATCCGGATCGTCACCCCGCTCTTACAGGTGATCATGATATCCTCCACATCAGAAACAGCCAGTATACCTACCAGTGAACCGGTCTTCTCGGTTACATTGATCGTTTTAACCCCTTTACCACCCCGGTTGGTAAACCGGTATTCATCCACGGCTGTTTTTTTACCATACCCTTTTTCACTGACCACCAGTACAGTTCTGGATGCATCAGTCAGCGGGTTTACACAGATCATGCCTACCACTTCATCCTTTTCATCGTCCACTTCAATACCGGCTACCCCGATGGCCCCACGCCCGGTGGGTCTTACTTTTTCTTCAGAGAAACGGATCGCTCTTCCGCTCTTCACCGCCATCATGATCTCACTGTTGCCATCGGTCATTTTTGCTTCCAGCAGTTCATCCCCCTCAACAATGGTGATGGCATTCACCCCGGTCAGGCGCGGACGGCTGAAGTCCAGCAGTTCGGTTTTCTTGATAATCCCTTTCTTGGTACAGAGTACGATATTATGGGCTTTGACAAATTCTTCGTCCTTGAGATCTTTTACATCCAGGATGGCTCTTACCTTATCGTCCGGTGGCAATTGTACCAGGTTCTGGATCGCTCTTCCCTTGCCGGTCTTCTCCCCTTCCGGAATTTCATAAACGTTGAGCCAGTAGCACCTTCCTTTTTCAGTAAAGAAAAGCATGGTATGGTGCGTGGAAGCCACAAACAGGTGCTCGATATAATCCTCATCCCGGGTCTTGCCTCCGAGTACACCACGTCCGCCACGGCGCTGGGCCCTGTAATCTTCCGCCGGTGTACGCTTGATATAACCCAGGTGTGAAATAGTGATCACCACATCTTCTTCCTTGATCAGGTCCTTGATCTTTACTTCATCATCCAGGTACGTGATTTCTGTCTGTCGGCCATCCCCGAATTTTTCCTTGATTTCCAGCAATTCGGTTTTGATCAGGTCAAACCGCATGCCTTCATTGGATAAGAGTTCAGTCAGGTGATTGATCAGCTTCATCAGTTCATCATACTCCTCCTTGATCTTTTCTCTTTCCATTCCGGTCAGGCGCTGCAGGCGCAGTTCCAGGATCGCTTTGGCCTGGATCTCATCAAGACCCCAGCCGGCATTGATCAGGTTGTCTTTGGCAATATCGGGTGATGGGGAATTCCGGATCAGGGAAATTACTTCGTCCAGGTGATCCAGTGCAATCAGGTAACCCCGCAGGATATGGGCTCTCTTTTCGGCTTCCTTCAGTTCATATTTTGCCCGACGCACCACCACTTCATGACGGAACTCCACAAACTCACTGATCAGTTCTTTCAGGTTAAGGGTCTTGGGCCGGCCTTTTACAATGGCCACATTATTGATCCCGTAAGAAGTCTGCAGGTCCGTATGCTTGTATAGCTGGTTGATGATCACATTGGCAATGGCATCCCTTTTCAGGTCCAGTACCACGCGGGTACCTTCCTTTTCGTTGGATTCATTGTTCACATGCGCAATACCATCAATAATTTTTTCATTGACCAGTTCTCCAATCCGGTTGGTCAGTGCATCCCGGTTAACCTGGTAAGGCACCTGTGAGATGACAATCTGTTCGCGGCCGCTGGGTTTGGTATCTACGGTCACTTTTCCTCTCAGCACTACCCGGCCCCGGCCGAAATGCATGGCGGATTTCACACCTTCCATGCCATAGATAATACCACCGGTAGGGAAATCCGGGGCTTTTACATGCTGCATCAGTTCCTCGATCGTGATCTCCCGGTTATCAATAAACGCAATACAGCCATCAATGACTTCCGACAGGTTGTGCGGCATCATATTGGTGGCCATCCCTACCGCGATCCCGCTGGATCCGTTGACCAGTAACTGGGGAATACGGGTGGGTAATACGGTCGGTTCCCGTTCAGAATCATCAAAGTTGAGCTGGAAGTCCACCGTGTCTTTCTCGATATCATCAAGCATATGTTCGGCTAAGCGTTCCAGCCGGGCCTCTGTATAACGCATGGCCGCAGGTCCGTCACCATCCTGGTTACCAAAGTTACCCTGGCCATCGATCATGGTATAACGCATGCTCCATTCCTGGGCCATACGCACCATCGCATCGTATACCGAACTATCCCCGTGCGGGTGGTACTTACCGAGTACTTCCCCCACAATACGGGCTGATTTCTTATACGGTTTGTTGTAATGAATGCCCAGTTCATTCATCGCGAATAATACGCGGCGGTGAACGGGCTTGAGTCCGTCTCTCACATCTGGCAGTGCACGCCCTACTATCACCGACATGGAATAGTCGATGTAGGCGGTCTTCATCTGCTCCTCAATGTTCACAGGAATTATCCGGTTATGGTCATTCGTTTCCTGTGGCGTTAAATTCTCTTCCATTTCGTTGTGTTTCCGTCGGCTGTTTAATAGTTGATTTTTGTCTCGGCTCACCCGGAAAAAAAGGCTTTTCCGGGGGTTTGCAAATCTACTTTTTTACCCCCTTAAAACCTGACTGAAAGCGGTGTTTTTTAAGGCTATTTTATCCACCTTTGTGAATAGTGTAATCCCGGGAAAAATCACCCTTTTTTCATTGGGAAAATGACCTGCGGCACCTGTTCCCGGCCTTTTCGGTTATGCACAAAAAAAAGCCCCCGTGGAGGCTTTTGCATGAATTCAGTTTTGTAACTACTTATGCGGGGTCAGCGGAATATAGATACTTAGCTGGATGACCCCGTTTTTAAAGTCCGGATCCACCCCATTGGAAGGTTTAAAATCCCCCACCTTACTCAATCCGGCCGTATACCTGGCACCCAGGCCAAAGCCGGCTTTACCACGGTAACCAAATCCGGCTGCGGCTGATAAGTCAAGTCCTTTGGCAAAATCATTCAGCGTGGTGCTGCCAAAATCATCGGTGAGTTTAAATCCAACCTGCGGACCGGCTTCCAGGTAAAATCCTCCGTTGAGATACAGCTGTGCCATGACCGGCACATTGATATACGTAACTTTCCAGTCACTGGTGCCCCCGGCTGACAGGCTGTCGATCTTGGCCCCCTGGGTGGAAACCAGGATTTCCGGTTGTAATCCGAAAGAAGCGAATTTGAAACGAAGGAAAAGTCCGCCATGAAAACCGACCAGTGCTTTTTTCTTCACCGCGTCAAAATCACCACCGGTAAAATTGCTGATATTGGCACCGGCTTTCAGTCCTAACTGGAAATGCTGCGCAAAACCTGACTGCACCGTACAGGCAAAAAGTAGCAGGAACAATACTTTTTTCATAGCTAAGTTTTTTATTTATGAAGAGAAATGTTCAATGGTATCTCAAAGATAAATCTGTTTTATATCAAAATCAACCATGATATTTGTTAAAGAAATAACCGGGTCATAACGATTACCGGAGGGTTCCGCTGAAAAAAGATGCACATGAAAACGATCCTGCTTTTTGGGGCCGGTAAATCGGCTACCGTTTTAATTGATTATTTACTGGGACAGGCCCCGTTGGAAGACTGGCATATACTGATCGTGGATGCCGACCTTGAACTGGTCCGGTCCAAAACAGCCGGATCATCCTATGCCACTCCCCTTTCATTCAATATCAACACCGCGGAAGAAAGAGCCCGTTACATCCGCGAAGCGGATATGGTGATCTCCCTCCTGCCCCCGCACCTGCATATTGAAGTGGCCCGTGATTGTGTACGGTTGAAAAAAAACCTGCTCACCGCTTCCTATGTGGATACAGCCATCCGTGAACTCGCGCCGGAAATTGAAGGGCAGCAATTATTTTTCCTGTATGAAATGGGGCTTGACCCCGGTATTGACCACATGAGTGCGATGCAGCTCATTGATAATATTCATGCCAGGGGCGGAAGGATCCATTCCTTTAAATCACATTGCGGCGGACTGGTGGCGCCGGAAAGTGATGATAATCCATGGCACTACAAGATCAGCTGGAATCCACGCAATATTGTACTGGCTGGTAAAGCCGGTGCCCATTACCGCGAGAACGGGGAAGAAAAAAAGATTCAATACCAGGATTTATTTAATAGCAATAACCGTGTTTTTGTCCCCGGGCTGGACATATTGGGCTGGTATCCCAACCGGGATTCACTGGGTTATACCACCCTGTATGGACTGGAAGAGACTTCCACCTTTATCCGTACCACCCTGCGTCATCCTGATTTTATGTATGGCTGGAATAATATCATCGAACTGAAACTGACCGATGAAAACCCGCAATATGAATCGGCCGGGAAAACCCTGCAGCAGTTATTTAAAGAACATATGGACACCCATGGTTTCAGTGAATGGCTGAACAATAAACTCACCGAACGATTCAGTCAGACCAAAGATTTACTAGAGCAATTGATGAAACTGGCCGAAGCGGAGGAAGAAGGTGAAGAGATCCCTGAATCTTTCCTGGCAGCTGATAAAAACGGCAACCTGGAAGAAGTAAACCTGGAAGAGGCCAAAAATAATGCAGCTGAATTTCTTTCCCATAAAATGCATGAGGCTAACCTGACCCTGAAACAATTGTTTTTCCTTGGCCTGGATGATAACAACACCCTGGTGAATAAAGGGACCTGCAGTGCCGCTGACCTGCTGCAGTTTGCCCTGGAGAAGAAACTGGCTTTACAGCCGGATGATAAGGATATGATCGTAATGCTGCATGAGATTCAGTATACAACAGGCAGTATGCAGTCCTCCTTCGCTGAAGCTTCGGAGGATAAACACGCAGTCAGCAGTTCGCTGGTGGTGAAAGGGGAAAACAGTCTGCGGACTGCCATGGCTAAAACTGTCGGACTGCCATTGGGAATTGCGGCTAAAATGATCCTGAACGGAACAATACAGAAGTCCGGGCTGCATATACCTACTTCCCGGGATATCTATGAGCCTGTACTGGCCGAATTAAAAAAATACGGGGTGGAATTTACCGAAGTGGAAAGCGGGTCAGTCTGACCGGTTACGCCGGATATTATCCCTGTGCCTGATCAGTTGCCGCCAGTAAGTGATCCATAAAGCCAGCATACCCAGGCCGATAAAAAAGCCGAGGATGGGAATAAAGGAACAGCATAACATTACACAATACCAATAGCCGGTTGTATAGGTTACCCGTTCGTTAATATTTTCCTGCAGATCCCCGTCCCCTATTCCAAGAAAAGAAATATCTTTTTGTGACTGGTATTCCTCCCGGATGGAATCTGCAATCCGTCCCACCACCACAAATTGCCAGATCAACCCAAACAAAGGAATAAGCTGAAACCAGACTTCAAAGGGATTCATTTTCCGGTTAGCCGGATCAATCGCATTCAGTGTACTGTATTGCGCATAAATAAAAAAAACATAAGGGACCAGGAAGATGCCTAAAAAAACAAGGATCGTGTAAATGAAAATATAGGAGCCTGGTAATAATAGTTCCATATCAAATGCAGGTTCTTAACTGTTCCATGAGTTCCGAAATACCTTCTGTAGCTGGTTTCTCAATCCTGGTCACCTGGCCTGCGTTATTAAAGTAAGGTATTTTTTTATCCAGGACAAAAACAGGAATACCGGGACGGGTATAATGAACCAGCCCCGCTGCCGGGTACACCACCAATGATGTACCCACCACCACAAAAATATCGGCTGCTAATGCAATGGGAACAGCCAGTTCCATCATCGGTACCGGTTCTTCAAACCAGACAATATAGGGCCTTAGCTGGGCCCCATCTTCAGCTTTCTCCCCCAGTTGAATATCACCGGTAACCGGATAGATCAGTCCTGTATCCCGTTCACTCCGCATTTTAAGGATTTCGCCATGCAGGTGCAGGATATTCGTTGACCCGGCTCTTTCATGCAGATCATCAATATTCTGAGTAATGATGTTCACTTCAAAATCCTTCTCCAGTTCCGCCAGCCCGTAATGCGCGGCATTGGGCCGGGCCTCCAGCACATTCTTCCTCCTGAAATTATAAAAATCAAGTACCAGCTGCGGATCCTTACGCCAGGCCCTTGGGGTGGCAACATCTTCAATATTATACCCTTCCCATAAACCATCACTGTCCCGGAATGTTTTTAATCCGCTTTCCGCGCTGATACCGGCACCGGTGAGTATGACCAGTTTCTTTTTTGGCATAGTCAAAAGTACGGAATCGGGGGAAAGCTATGCCTTAACAGGTAACAACCCCTAATGTCAGAGCCAGAAGCGAGAAGCCAGAAACAAGAAGGAAACAGCCCCCCGCTAAGAAAACTATATCTGAACTCTCAACCCTCAACTCTTAACTATCTTCCTCCCCTTATATTTCCTGACCACCAGCACAGCAACCAGTGCTACTACTAATAACGGCCATATCGTTACCAGTCCGATAAACAGTTCAGTGATCCATTGTCCGCCGGCTTTGAAGGAGGAACCCACCCTGCTGAGAAAGGAAGGTGATTTGTCCTCAACGGCTTTTTCGTTGAGCACCTGGAAATAAGTCAGATTGATTGTGCTGAAAGCGGCCGCATGCCCGAGGTAGTTCACCCGGCCTGCAGCAGATTCAATTTCTTCCTGTACCTGGTTGATTTCAGATTGCACGTTAAGGATATCTTCCATGTTTTTTGCCTGGTTCAGTAACTCCATATAGCGCAGCCGTACCTGCTTTTTGGCTTCCATCCGTGAACGGGTGTCCACGATCTCACCGGTCACATCATCTGAACTGATTTTCCGCTGGTGAATTTTTTCCACTTTATCGGATAATAACGCTACGGCATTATCAAACTGATCCACTGGCACCTTGATCACCAGGCTGTTCTCCAATTTGTACTCAGTCTCGGTCTGCTCTTCCTGCGCAACATAACCGCCCAGGTTCTTAACCAGTTCCCTCAGGCTTTTATAAAAGGTATTCCCGTCTTTCACTTCCAGTTCAAGACTGGCATTTTTAATGATTTTTTTATCCCAGTCAGGGTTTGCAGCAGCCTGTTTTACCGGATCTGGTTTTCCGGCTTTTTTATCTGTATTGTACTGTGGTCTGGCGGCACTGTCGGCCATCGGATTTTCCTTATAATTATTGCTTATTTTATTCAGTTCCAGCTGACTGATATCTGCAGCAACTTTATTCTCTTTTACTAATTCTTCTATTAGATGAGAACCGACAAAACCGGCGCCACCAGTA
>CAZFLL010000055.1:0-25790 GCA_964519865.1 uncultured Chitinophaga sp.
TTCGTGTGATTTCGTGGCCAATAAAAATTTCCAGCGTAGCGGAAATTAAATCCGTGTCTATCCGTGTGACCTGCCTGCCGGCATAGGCAGGTCCGTGGCCTGCCTTTCTGTATTTTTTCGTGCCCTTTCGTGTCAATTCGTGGCCAACCTTTTGCCGCAGGTAAAACTCTTTTGTGGCCAAAAAAAATCCCGATCCAAAGACCGGGATTCATGAACTTTCAGGATGCGGACATTTTATTATCCTTCACCACCGCCATTGCCTTCTGCTCTGCGCTCAGGTCTGCGACCTGTGCTGGGAGTGCGTCTGGCTCTTTTCTGGCGATAGGCCTCTTCCTGGCGTCTTTTCACCTGTGCTTCGTGCTCAGCACTCCACTTGGTGAATTTCTCCATTGCTGTGGCATCATCAAACAGCCCCAGGCCTACGCCACGGAGCAGGTGTTTCAGGAACAACACGCCCTTAAAGCTGAGGATACGGCGAACAGTATCGGTGGGTGTAGCACCTTTGTTCAGCCACTCCAATGCCTTTTGACGATCCAGCTGAATAGTAGCCGGAACAGTCAGGGGATTGTAAGTACCTAATTTCTGGATGAATTTACCGTCGCGGGGTGCCCGTGAATCGGCTACAACAATGAAGTAAAAGGGTCTCTTTTTTGACCCGTGTCTCTGAAGACGGATTTTTGCTGACATAAATAGACATTTAACAGCGTTAAACAATAATTGTTAGTTCCGGTAGATACCGGAGAGCGAAGATAGGAAATTGCCCGGAAAATGCAACGTTTGAGAGAACAGTTCGTAGTTAGTAGTTCGTAGTTAGTAGTCCCTCCTGAGCGGAGAAGTTAAAAACCCTGTAATTTGCTTTTCTTAGCCAAAGAATCAATATTATAGTATTGTTTATCAAATAGTTATATTGAAAATGTGTGAATTGACCTTATTATTCCTGATATGTATTTTTGTTCTTCCCTTATTGCTTTTCCATTTAATAAACTGCGTTCTAAAAAATCGAATTCTGAAAGTTGTCAAAACTGAAACAAGAATATCTGACTACTAACTCCCGACTACTAACTACGAACTACTTTCTCCCTGGCATCATCTTCCCGAACGCCCCCATTTTATTCATGTTCTTCATCATCTCCCGCATCTGTTCAAACTGTTTCATGAAATTGTTGACTTCCTGGATATCCTTCCCGCTTCCTTTGGCAATCCGTTTTTTCCGGCTGACATCGATGAGGTCCGGGTCCGCTCTTTCAGCCGGGGTCATGGAATTGATCATGGCTTCTATGCCTTTGAATGAATCATCATTGATGTCAAGATCCTTGACTTTACTGCCCAACCCAGGCACCATGCCCAGCAGGTCCTTCATATTCCCCATCTTCTTGATCTGCTCCAGCTGCATTTTAAAATCGGCAAAGTCAAATTTATTCTTCCGGAGTTTGGCTTCCAGTTTTTTGGCCTCCACTTCATCAAACTGCGCCTGTGCCTTTTCCACCAGTGAAGTGATATCCCCCATACCTAGGATACGCTGGGCCATCCGTTCGGGATAGAATACATCCAGGGTATCCATCTTTTCACCACTGCTGGTGAACTTGATGGGTTTGTTTACCGTGTATTTAATGGAAATAGCCGCACCACCTCTTGTATCACCATCGAGTTTTGTCAATACAACTCCGGTAAAATCCAACCGCTCATTAAAGGCCTTGGCTGTATTCACTGCATCCTGGCCGGTCATACTATCCACCACAAAAAGGATCTCCTGCGGATGTACGGCATTTTTCACATTGGCCACTTCAGTCATCATCACTTCATCCACCGCCAGGCGGCCGGCCGTATCGATAATAACTACATTCTTGTTTTTGCTGCGGGCCTCTTTCACCGCGTTAAGGGCTATGGAAACCGCGTCTTTATTTTCCAGTTCAATATGCACATCCACCCCGATCTGTTCTCCCAGTACCCGTAATTGTTCCATGGCCGCGGGACGGTAAATATCGGCCGCCACGAGCAGGGGAGAGAGACCTTTTTTGGTTTTCAGAAAATTGGCCAGTTTACCGCTGAAAGTGGTTTTACCGGAGCCCTGAAGACCCGCGATCAGGATTACTGCCGGATTACCCTTAGCATTGAATACGGCTTCAGCGCCGCCCATCAGTTCAGCCAGTTCGTCTTTTACGATCTTGGTCATTAACTGGCCGGGTGAAATAGCGTTGATCACCTTTTCACCCATGGCTTTGTCCTTCACTTTATCGGTGAATTCCTTGGCTATTTTATAGTTCACATCCGCATCCACCAGGGCACGGCGGATATCCTTCAGTGTACTGGCAATATTGATCTCGGTAATACGCCCCTGGCCTTTTAAATTCTTAAAGGCACTTTCCAGTTTTTCCTGTAGTGAATTGAACATAGTCTATAATTCTTTATTACTAATTCATGGTCAGGCATTGTCCGGCAGTACTTCGACAAGCTCAGCATGACAAATGTTGTCAGTCTGAGCCTGCTTTCTTGCGCTTTCTTCTTTAGCGAACTAAGCCGAAAACAAAAAGAAAAAGTGAACCGAAGTTCACTTTTTAACGAGTTGCAAAGATACGTCAAGTATAGTTTATATCATGCGCCTAAATAGGTTCTTAAGAGTTTACAACGATTGGATGTTTTGAGCTTGGTGATCGCCTTATCCTTGATCTGGCGCACCCTTTCCCGGGTCAGGTTAAAGCGTTCCCCGATATCTTCCAGGCTCATCGGGTGATCCACCCCGATGCCAAAGAAGAAGCAGATCACTTCTTTCTGTCTTTCAGTCAGGGTTTTGAGTGAGCGGTCGATCTCGGTCTTCAGGGATTCATTATGATCCAGTTCGTTATCTGTTTTCTCCGCGTTGGGGTTTTCCAGCACATCGATCAGGGTGTTTTCTTCCCCTTCGGAAAGCGGTGAATCCATGCTTACATGGCGGGCATTGATGCCCAGGGTGGAAGACACTTCTTCAATGTCCATATCGAGTACTTCGGCCAGTTCTTCAGCGGAAGGCTCCCTTTCATATTGTTGTTCCAGCTGGGAAAAGGCTTTCTGGATGCGGTTGGTCAGTCCCACTTTATTGAGCGGGAGACGTACGATCCTGGCTTGTTCGGCCAGTGCCTGTAAAATGCTTTGGCGGATCCACCAGACGGCGTAGGAGATGAATTTGAAACCACGGGTTTCATCAAAACGCTGGGCGGCTTTGATCAGACCGAGGTTGCCCTCATTGATCAGGTCGGGAAGAGATAGCCCCTGGTTCTGGTACTGCTTGGCTACCGATACCACGAAGCGCAGATTGGCCTTTGTCAGACGGTCCAGTGCCCGCTGGTCTCCCTGTTTGATCAGGGTCGCTAATTTTACTTCTTCTTCAGGGGTGATAAGCTCTACCTTGCCGATTTCCTGCAGGTACTTTTCAAGGCTTTGCGATTCACGATTCGTAATAGACTTCGTGATCTTGAGTTGTCTCATGCTCATAGGTATGGTTTTAAATGGTGTATTTTAAGGGTCAAAGAATAAGTTTGGTTTGTCTTATACTCTAAAAATACCCACCACAATGTCCAGGTTGTACAGAAAGTATTGAACTTCAAGGCAATTTAACGTAATTGCCCATACGTGCCAAATTAATTTTGGCAAGCTATTAACGAATTCATCCTCAATTTATTTTGTGCGGGAAGTTGCGGAAACAAATAGGGGGAAAAATAAGTCGTAAAATATTTTGCCGCAATGATTTATTTTCTATTATTGCAACTATCGCGATGATGTGATAGAAACCAATGAGTAAACAATTATATACCTTAGAATTCCCGGTCCGCTGCTCCCCGCCCATCTTATATGAATTCCTTTCCACTCCTGCCGGACTCGGCGAGTGGTTTGCCGATAAAGTGGATGAAAGAGACAATATCTTCTATTTTGGCTGGAATGGTGCTTTTGAAAAGGCCGACCTGCTGGAGAGTGAACAGGATAAGTTCGTACGTTTTCACTGGCAGACTGCCCCCAAGGAAGAATTCTTTGAATTCCGTATCGAAAAGTCAGAAATCACCAACCAGACCATCCTGGTGATCAAGGATTTTGCCGAGAAAAAGGAGATCAAGGATCAGAGCATGCTCTGGGATTACCAGGTGAAGGAACTTTTCCACCGGCTGGGTAATTAACCGGCATATCCTGCAGCCCCGATCAGCAAGTGAAAATCTGCCAACAGGCGTTTGGCCATGTTATCCCAGCCGTTGAGCTCGTGCCGGGTCGACAATTTGATAAATGCCTGTTCCAGGATTATTTTTTCCCAATCTTTCTGCGTTAATGCCCGGAGTCCGGTATAATTATCCGGGCCGAAATGATGTTGCCAGGGATCATCCCCGCTACAGACATACACGCCGGCTTCCTGTAAGCGGCTAAACGAAGACAGGACCGGATTTGTCGCTTCTGCCTTCCATTTTCCCGCTAATTGCAGGGTGACACTGAAAAAATTCCCCCACCAGAATAAAGTACGTATGGCAAATACATCCGTTTTTTCAAAGAACCGGGGATAGTCCAGCACCCGGTATGGCAGACCCTGGTACTGTTCCCCCTTTGTTATTTTCGGCGGAATGGCTGTTACGGCTTCCGGAAAGCCGGGAGCATGCATTTGAAGCCAGGATTCCTGCTCCTGCTGAACTTCTCCCAGGAATTGATGGATCTGCTCCAGTACCCTGTTCTTTGTTAAAATCCAGTGACCGTCAGTAACCAATACCTGCTCCTCTTCCGAAAGTCTTATTTTTGCGGACTTCATTTATTAAAGATAACGTGTTCAGGAAATTAGATAAACTCATCATCAAGGCCTTTATCGGTCCATTTATCGCAACGTTCTTTATAACGCTGCTGGTACTGGTGATCCAGTTTTTCTGGTTATATATTGACGATTTTGTGGGTAAGGGACTTGGCCCTTCCGTTATTTTTGAGTTTATCCTGTACCAGAGTGCGGTGCTGGTACCCCTGGCCCTGCCGCTGGCCATCCTGCTTTCTTCCCTGATGACTTTTGGTAACCTGGGGGAAAGTTTTGAGCTTGTGGCCATCAAATCAGCCGGGATATCCCTCTTGCGCTTTATGCGCCCCCTGTTTGTCATCAGTATTTTTATCAGCGGGATCGCCTTTGTATTCTCCAATTATGTAATCCCGGTAGCCAACCTCAAATCAAGAACCCTACTGGCGGATATTATTTATGCCAAACCGGCTTTCGACCTGAAAGAAGGGGTGTTTTATGATAAAATAAGCGGGTTTGCGATCAAGATCGGAAAAAAAGAAGCCAATGACAGTGTGATCCGGGATGTGATCATATATGAGCAGGGGAATCCGTTGCAGGACAATTTTATTGTAGCCCGGAGCGGGATCATGCGGGTAACTGAAAACAAGCGTTTCCTGGAATTTAACCTGAAAGACGGATGGCGTTACCAGGAAAGAGGCAACGTCTATGCAAAATCGAATATTGAATATATCCGGCTCGGCTTTAAAGAATATAAAAAGCAATTTGACCTGAGCACACTTGGTTTTTCCAATCGTACGGCCGACAGCGTGAACAAGAACAATGAGAAAATGTTCAGCATGCGGCAATTGGATATTGCCATTGACTCATTGAAGAAAGACCTGGAAATGACCCGGACAAAAAGCACCCGGGATATGTTCAGTTTATTACAGTTTAGCAGCCTGTTGGACTCGGCCTGGAATCAATTGCCACCGGACAGTTCCCGGTTCAGCCAGGTGAAATCCGTAAATGAACTGTTACCGGATTCTGCCCGTAGTAATATTAATGAAATGGCCAAGAGTACGGCTGGTGGCATCCGGATCAATGCGGAATCCATGTTCCAGGTGCTCAAGGATAAGGGCCGGAATCTCCGCAAACACCAGGTCGAATGGCACCGTAAGATCACCCTCTCGCTGGCCTGCCTGGTGTTGTTCCTGATCGGGGCTCCGCTGGGTTCCATCATCCGGAAAGGGGGACTGGGCACCCCGCTGATCTTTGCGATCATCTTTTTTATGGTCTTTTATTTTTCGAGCAATACCGGCGAGAAGTTTGCCAAGGAAGGCACGCTTAATCCGTTTACCGGTATGTGGCTTGCCACTTTTGTACTCCTGCCTCTTGGTCTTTTTCTCACGTATAAAGCCATGCGGGATTCGCAATTGTTCAATAAAGAATTTTATGGACGCTTTGTCCGGTTTGTGCGGAAGTATTTACGCCGCAAGCCAACAGAAACTGTTCAGTAAATTTGCATAAACCGGAACTAACAATGGTCACCAGTAAAGAAAAGCAAAACCTCCGCGTACAGCAATGGGTGGCCTTTTTATCTGTACTTATACTTGTCGTAAAATTTGTCGCGTATTATTCCACGCATTCCGTGGCCATTCTTACCGATGCACTGGAAAGTATAGTCAATGTGGCGGCGGGCTTTATCGGGTTATACAGCCTGTATGTGGCCGCCAAGCCCCGGGATATGGATCATCCCTACGGACATGGCAAAGCAGAATTTTTATCAGCTGCTATCGAGGGCACCCTGATTGCCAGTGCGGGGGCTATTATTTTATATAAAGCTATCCAGAACCTGATTCACCCGGTAGAACTGCATCAGCTGGATACCGGTATCTGGCTGGTGGCCGCCACAGCCGCTGCCAATTTTGTAATCGGGTTTTATTGTTTAAGGACCGGGAAAAAAAATAATTCCATGGCCCTGGTGGCCAGCGGCCGCCATTTACAAAGCGATACGCTCTCCACCGTGGGGATTATCATAGGGCTGGTGTTACTGTACTTTACCAGCTTGGTCTGGATCGACAGTGTGGTGGCGATCATTTTCGGGATAGTCATAATGGTGACCGGTTACCGGATCCTCCGCAAATCCATTGCCGGTATCATGGATGAGGCGGATACGGACCTGTTGGGTAAAATGGTGGAAGTGCTGGATAAAAACAGGCAGGAAAACTGGGTCGACCTGCACAACCTCCGCGTGATTAAATATGGAGCAGTGATACACCTGGATTGTCACCTGACCGTGCCCTGGTACCTGAACGTGCATGAGGCCCACCGCGAAATCGATAACCTGGCCGAACTGGTCCGAAAGGAATTCGGGGAGTCCCTTGAACTTTTTGTACACTCAGACGGCTGCCTGCCTTTTTCCTGCCGGATCTGTAAAAAAGAGGTTTGCCCGGAAAGAAAGAATAATTTTGTACAGGAAATAACCTGGACGCTGGAAAATATTTCAACCAATAAAAAACACGGATTGTGATGAAGACGATAACGATTTGGAAAGGGGATCACCGGTTTCAAAGTGAACATGACGGGAATTTCATTGAGGTGGATGGCGATAAAAAAAAGGGACATGGACCCAAGGCCCTGTTGCTATCAGGCCTGGCGGGATGCTCCGGCATCGATGTGGTGGATATCCTGGAAAAAATGAGGGTGGAGTTTTCGGATTTTTCAATGGAGACGGCTGCTGAACAGACCAAAGACAATCCCAAAGTCTTTACAGGAGTGGAGATCACTTACCGGATTAAAACGGATCCGTCCAATGCAGACAAAGTAAAAAAAGCGATTGAGTTGTCGCTGGAAAAATATTGTGGGGTTGCGGCCATGTTGCGGAAGAATTCACCGGTAAACTATCAATTGGTCATCCTGTAATCAGAATGTATGCTTTCTAAAAAATCACAATACGCTTTTAAAGCCCTGGAGTACCTGACCCTGCATTACAAAAAGGGACCGGTACTGATTTCAGAGATTTCAAAAAAGAAAAAGATTCCGCTCAAATTCCTGGAGAATATCCTGCTGGAACTCAAGAAAGCAGGTATACTCGATAGTAAGAAGGGGAAAGGCGGAGGCTATTTCCTGAGTAAGGATCCGGCAAAAGTGAAAGTGGCCACCATTGTCCGCCTGGTGAATGGACCCATTGCAATGCTGCCCTGTGTAAGTCTCTATTTTTATGAGCGTTGTAAAAACTGTGATGAGAAGAAATGCGGATTGCATGATATGATGATTGAAGTACGGGATGCTTCCCTGGGCATTCTGGAGAACAGAACCCTGAAAGACCTGGTGTGAGCAGGCAGGCGGGACGAACCATTGTTTGTACCGTGTTTTTAAGTCTATCAACTTGGTAGGTTATTCATTTTATAGTATTTTTGTGATCTTAAATTAATCAATATGGGACTACATCTGGGAGACATCGCCCCGAATTTTAAAGCACAGACTACAGAGGGAGAAATTGATTTTCATGAATACCTGGGAGACAGCTGGGGTATCCTGTTTTCTCACCCGGCTGATTATACACCGGTGTGTACCACCGAACTCGGTAAAACGGCTTTATTACAGGAAGAGTTCCGGAAGCGCAATGTAAAAGTGCTGGCCGTGAGTGTGGATGAACTGGATAAACACCAGGGCTGGGTGAAAGACATCAATGAAACACAGCATTGCCATGTCAACTTCCCGATTATTGCTGACCCTGACAGGGTGGTGGCTTTCCTGTATGACATGATTCATCCCAAAGCCTCAGAAACATTTACCGTACGTTCACTCTTTGTGATCGGTCCAGATAAAAAAATTAAACTCACCATTACCTATCCCGCGTCTACCGGACGAAACTTCTATGAAGTATTACGGGTGATCGATTCACTGCAACTGACCGCCGGGTACAGTGTGGCCACACCGGCCGACTGGAAGGAAGGAGAGGATGTGATCGTGGTGCCGGCGGTAAGTACAGAAGATGCAATGAAAAAATTCCCGAAAGGGGTAAACGTGGTGAAGCCTTACCTGCGCTATACACCACAGCCAAATATATAATGCTGACCAGGGAACAAATACAGGAGGCTGAACAGGGTTCAGCGGTTGAAGCGATCGGGCTCGTGACAAAGTGGTTTCCCGGGGGAGTGGTGTTTTCCTCTTCACTCGGTCAGGAGGACCAGGTACTCACGGATATGATTTATAAAAATCAACTGCCGGTAAAAATCTTTACGATTGATACCGGCCGTTTGTTTAATGAAACCTATGAACTGCTAGACCGCACCAATGCCCGGTATAAACAAAACATGCAGGTGTACTTCCCGGAAGCGGCCGATGTGGAAACATTCGTTCAGGAAAAGGGGATTAACGCTTTTTATGAATCAGTGGATAACCGGAAAGCCTGTTGTCACCTGCGTAAAGTAAAACCCCTGAACCGTGCCCTCGCAGGAGCCCGTGTCTGGATCACGGGATTAAGGGCTGAGCAATCGGACAACCGGCAGGACATGCCGCTGATTGAATGGGACGAAAACAGGCAGCTCTATAAATTCAACCCGCTTATCCGCTGGTCGTATGAACAGATGCTGGACTACATCAAACAACATAATGTACCCTATAATAAACTGCATGACCAGGGTTTTATCAGTATTGGCTGTGCTCCCTGTACCAGGGCTATCGAGCCGGGTGAACACCCAAGGGCCGGCCGGTGGTGGTGGGAAAGTTCACAGAAAGAATGTGGTCTTCATGGGGAAACAAAAAGGCAATAAGAACAGAACCGCAGCGTATGAATAACAGCTATCATTTGAATTATCTCGAACAACTGGAATCGGAGAGCATCCATATTTTCCGGGAAGTTGCCGCGCAGTTTGAGAAGCCCGCCCTGCTTTTCAGCGGGGGGAAAGATTCCATCTGCCTGGTGCACCTGGCCCGAAAGGCTTTTGCGCCCGGAAAAATCCCGTTTCCGCTGGTGCATATAGATACGGGGCATAATTTCCCCGAAGCACTGAAATTCCGGGATGCCCTGGCTGAAGCTATCGGTGCCACCCTGGTGGTACGGAAAGTGGAGGATACGATTAAACAAAGAAGTCTCACTGAACCAAAAGGAAAATTTCCCAGCCGGAACTGGTTGCAGACCTACACCCTGCTGGATACCATCGAGGAGTTTGCCTTTGATTGCTGCATCGGTGGTGCCCGCCGGGATGAAGAAAAAGCCCGCGCCAAGGAACGCATATTTTCTGTCAGGGATGAATTTGGTTCCTGGAATCCAAAGCTCCAGCGGCCAGAACTCTGGAATACCTACAATGGCCGGATCCATAAAGGAGAGAATGTCCGGGTGTTCCCGATCAGTAACTGGACCGAACTTGATATCTGGAATTATATCCGTCATGAAAATATTGATCTGCCCTCGATTTATTTTGCCCATGAAAGAGAAGTGATCGAGCATGAAGGCCAGCTGGTGGCCATCAGCGAATTTGTTCATCCCGATGAAAAGGATGTGGTGATGACCAAAAAAGTCAGGTACCGCACCGTTGGTGATATGACCTGTACAGCAGCGGTGGAATCCAATGCGGATACGCTGGAAGAAGTGATCAACGAGATCATTGCCACCCGTATCAGTGAACGTGGTGAGACGAGAATTGATGATAAAGTAACGGAAGCGGCGATGGAAGACCGGAAGAAGAACGGATATTTTTAGGAGAGAATAGTAAATAGTAAATAGAGAATAGAGAATAGGGAATAGGGGGGTGTTTTGATAAAATATATGACATGGATTTATTGAGATTTATAACAGCCGGAAGTGTGGATGACGGGAAGAGTACCCTGATCGGCCGGTTACTGTATGACAGTAAGAATATTCTGATCGATCAGCTGGAAGCCCTGGAGAAATCCACCAAGAACCGGACGGATGGTTCTGTTGACCTGGCCTTGCTGACAGATGGTCTGCGCGCAGAACGGGAACAAGGGATTACCATAGATGTGGCCTATCGATATTTCAGCACCCCGAAACGTAAATTCATTATCGCGGATGCACCCGGACACGTACAGTACACCCGCAATATGATCACCGGGGCTTCCAATGCCAGCCTGATCATCATCCTGGTGGATGCGAGGCAGGGAGTGGTGGAACAAACCCGCCGGCATTCGATCATAGCCTCGCTGCTCCGGATCAAACATGTGGTGGTGGCCGTGAATAAGATGGACCTGGTGGAGTATTCGCAGGATGTGTACAATAATATTGTGATCGATTATAATGAAGTGGCTGCACAATTGGGCCTGAAGAATATCACCTATATACCGATGAGTGCCCTGGATGGGGATAATATTGTGGACCGGTCAACACATATTCCCTGGTATACCGGCAAACCCCTGCTCGAGTTCCTGGAAGAAGTGGTGCTGGATGAGGACGTAAACCTGACGGATGCCCGTTTCCAGGTGCAGTTTGTGATCAGGCCCCAGACAGAAGAGCTGCATGATTTCCGCGGGTATGCGGGAAGAATTATCAGCGGGATTTATAAAAAAGGAGAGAAGGTAACAGTTCTGCCACAGGGTATTGAAACAACAATCAGTTCGGTGGAGATCGCCGGCAAGGAAGTCGAAGAAGCCTTTGCCCCGCAGAGCGCGGTACTCCAACTCGCCGATGATATTGATATCAGCCGTGGGGATACCATCGTAAAATCAGTGAACCTGCCCAAAGTCAGTAATGAACTCGAGGTATTGCTTTGCTGGATGGATGATAAACCCCTGATGACCGGGAACAAATACCTCCTGCAACACAACAGCCGGCTGGTAAGGGTCATGATCCGCCAGGTGGAATATAAGATCGATGTAAATACACTGCAGCAACAACCGGTGGAAGGACAGGTGAAACTGAATGAAGTGGTCAAGGCCACGATCAAAGCCGCTGCCCCGGTCGTATACGATCCCTATGATCAGCTGAGTGAATATGGCTCAGCGATCCTGATCGATGAAACCAGCAACAGTACGGTAGCTGCTGTACTTATTAAATCATAACTGCTTCAATAACCAACCGCGACTATGTCCAACCCGTCCACACGCGCATTGGTTACACTGTCAGGGGCAGGTCCCGGGGATCCGGACCTGATCACACTCAGGTTACAACAACGTTTACAGGAGGCGGAGGTGATTATTACGGACAGGCTGGTAAATCCCGCTATCATCAGGAATCATGCGCAGCCGGGTGTTAAAATAATCGCGGCAGGCAAACAGGGATATAATGAACATTCCTATACACAGGAAGAAGTAACTGCTTTTATAATTGAAGAAGCCCGTTCCGGGAAAAAAGTACTGCGGCTCAAAGGAGGGGATGTGGCTTTTTTCAGCAATGTACTGGATGAACTCGAAGCCTTGGTGAAAGCCGGGATCCCATTTGAAATTATTCCGGGAATCACAGCCGCTTCTGGTGCTTCAGCCTATGCCGGTATACCGCTTACGGCCAGGGGCTATGCTCAAGGGGTGCGGTTTATTGCTTATAATCCCAACCAGGCTTTTGAGGATAACACTTTTCAATCACTGGCTGCTGGTACTGATACCATAGTCGTTTATATGGCCGCAAGAAATTTGCCGGAACTGGTCAGCAAACTGCTGAAGTTTAAAGCCGCACCTGGAAAAAAAATTGCCGTGGTGGAACAGGCGTCAACCCCCGCTCAAAAGATTTCCCTGTCAACCCTGCAGCAGGCGGTTGCTGATTTCAAGGGCCGGGAGTTTTCCTCACCCTCCCTTATCATTATTGGCGATGTACTGGAACTCTATGGACGGTTTGACTGGTTCAATGCACCAGGCGGCGATCCTGTTTTTGATGAACTTCGTTAACCGGCTTTTCTTATTTACCTGATTTTACCTCCTGCTCTCTCCAGGACCTGGCAAATGCAATAAAGTCCAGCGATTCCTGCAGGTAGGTGGCCGCAAAGGATGCGGAGGGTTTGTTTTCGTTCATCTGCAAGGCTTCCTGCTTGAACGAAGTAGCTTCTTTATAAAGCCCTTTGGCACTGAAATGGGTATCAAAATCATTGAGTATACCGATCTGGGTATTGCAATGCACCCCCTGTTGAAGTAAAAGTGCTTTGGCCGTATGTACCCTGGCGGCATAGGCATTATAAATACCATCAGCCCATTGCCGGTTTGAAAGGCACTCCACAGCAGCATTTATTTTTTCCTCCGCTTCCAGGATCAGCGTAGACACCAGGTCGATCATCACCCCCGCACATTCACCCACACCAATAGCGGTGGAGAATTTTGCTTCCTGTCCCCAGTCAATAAACTCTTCCTCATTCAAACTGTCCAGGTTGGCCAGCGGTTTCAGTAATTCGTAATAATAATGTTCCCCTTTACGGTAACTGTATGCTGCAAAACTTTCTTCTTTCTCAGCTTGTGTTTTATAATCACCCAAGATGCTGATCAGCACCTGCGGGGCTCTCTTACTGGGTACTTTAATTATTTTATCTGAAATACGGGCATCCCCGCCACCAAGTACAGCACCACCAACCAGCACCTGCAAGGCCGGCACCACCTGTCCTTTGGCTTTTAATGAACTTCCGTGAAAGCCGATTGAGGCCATCCCATGTTGTCCGCAACTATTCATACAGCCACTGATGCGGACAGTGATTTCTTTATTGAACAGTAATTCAGGAAAGGCCTCTTCAATGACTTCGCTGAGCGCAAGAGCAGTCCCGGTGCTGTTGCTGATCCCCAGGTTACAGGTATCCGTACCCGGGCAACTGGTGATATCCGGCACACTGCCAAAGCCAGGAGCCGCCAGACCTTCTGTTTCCAGTACCTGGTATACATATGGCAGGTTTTCCGGTTGTACAAAACGGAACTGCAATCCCTGGTTGATCGTAACCCGCACATCATCCGCGATCACTCCTTCCAGTTTTTCAATCAGTCTCCGGCTGGTATCGGATGAAATATTCCCATTGGGTACTCTTACATACACCGCATAAAAGCCTTCCTGTTTTTGTTTAAACAGGTTCGTATTCTTCCACAATTCATATTTCATTGGGTCATTAATCGACGCAACATTGACCTGCTTCGCTTCAATGAGCTCGGCTTTGTCCTCCGAAGCTTTAGCGAAGGAGGGCCGGCTGCTGTCAATGCTGTATCGCTGATGCGTCAATGCCAACTGCTCTTCCTCCACCAGCTTATTAAATGTTTCTATCCCGATTTTTTGAATCAGGAATTTGATCCTGGCTTTATGCCGGCTGTTCCGTTCCCCATGACGGTCAAATACTCGCAGCACGGCTTCGAGATAGGGGATCAGTAAATCTTCCTCCAGGAATTCATGGGTGGTGATGGCGAGATGAGGCTGGGCACCAAGTCCGCCCCCGATCAGTATTTTAAATCCCCGTTGTTCTTTACCATCCACCTGTTTTACCCGGGCAATCGCACCAAGGTCATGCATAAAGGTCAGGGCCGTATCTCTTTCAGTATTACTGAAGGCGATCTTGAATTTGCGGCCCATTTCCTGGCAAAGTGGTTTGCGCAGGAAGTATTCAAACAGGGCATGGGCATAGGGAGTAACATCAAATGGTTCATCCGGGTCTATGCCGGTTGTATCTGAGGCGGTGATATTGCGGACGGTATTTCCGCAGGCTTCGCGGATGGTGATATCATCTTTGTCGAGATCGGCCCAGAGTTGCGGGGTCCGGTCCAGGCTCACAAAATGTATTTGTATATCCTGGCGGGTGGTCAGGTGCAGGTTACCGGTTGAATACTCATCCGATACGGCAGCGATTCTTTTCCATTGGGCCAGGGTCATTTTACCATAGGGTAATTTAATACGCACCATTTGCACTCCCGGTTGGCGCTGCCCATACACACCCCGGGCCAGGCGAAGACTGCGGAATTTTTCTTCATCCATTTTCCCTTCACGGAATAGCCGGATCTTCTTTTCCAGTTCCAGTATATCTTTTTCTACCAGGGGATTCTCTAACTCGGTGCGGAAACTCTGCATATCGGTTGGTACTGTTTGGGCAGGCCTGTTTCAGTAAGCCTGCAGGGGTGAATAAATACCCTACTTTATAAGTAGACTAACAAAAATACAGTGAATCTTCCCTGTTGCAAAAAATAATTCAATAAATAACAGACGTACGTATTACTGTGAATTTTATATTAAAACTCTACTAATTTAGTAGGAAATTGGCTATTTTCGCCTTTCGCCCTTTACCCGGGTGGTGTTTACCCGTTATGGAGTACCAGCAATTTTTTAAGGACCAGTTAAACCAGCTCCGGGAAGAAGGCGCTTACCGCTATTTCCTTGAAGTGAATAAAAGCGCGCAGCATTTTCCCCGTTTTGTTTACCGGGATGATAAAGGGGAAAACCGTAACGCGATCAACTGGTGCAGCAATGATTACCTGGGACTCAGCAGTGAGGAAAGCCTGATCTCAAAGTTGGGTTATGTGGCACACCGGAGCGGAACCGGCAGCGGGGGAACCCGTAATATATCGGGCACCACCAATTATCATAAGGAACTGGAACAAACGCTTTCTGACTGGCATAAAAAAGAAGCGGCCCTTCTTTTTAACGGCGCTTACCAGGCCAATGTCACCACGCTGCAGACCCTGGGCAGGCAGATTCCCGGACTTGTTTTTTTCTCCGATGAGCGGAATCATGCTTCTATAATAGAAGGGATCCGGGGCTGCCGGAATGAAAAGAAAATTTTCCGGCACAATGATATGGGGCAGCTTGAACTGTTGCTTCAGTCTGTACCCGCGGAACAACCCAAGCTGATCGTGTTTGAATCGGTTTATTCAATGAGCGGTACCATCGCCCCTTTAAAACAGATTATCCAACTGGCGCGGAAATACAAGGCCCTCACGTATGTGGATGAAGTACATGCGGTGGGTCTCTACGGGCCAACGGGAGCGGGTATCCTGGAACAGGAAAACTGCCAGGAAGAAATAGATATTATCAACGGCACTTTATCCAAAGCCATCGGGGTGTTTGGCGGGTATATCGCTGCGTCATCCCTGCTGGTTGATTTTATAAGGAGTTTTGGACGGGGCTTTATTTTTACCACCTCCCTGCCCCCAGCCATCTGTGCCGCCGCCACTACAAGCATTCAGCTCATCCGGCAAGGGAATGAAAGAAGGCAACATTTTTTTTCGAATGTTAAGATCTTACGTCAATCATTAAACGAAAATGGAATTGACTATAAGCCGAATCCCTCACATATCACTGTAATACCCGTGGAAGGGGCTGCCCGGTGCCGGGCCCTGGCCAGGCAACTCCTGGATGCACATGGTATCTACCTTCAGCCGATCAATCATCCCACGGTGCCGGTCGGGGAGGAATGCCTCCGCATCATCTGTACCGCACGGCATTTACCCAAACATATTAATCACCTGGCCTGGAGCCTCAAAAAATTATTGCATGGAGAGAATCAGACTGATCGGCAGGAATTCCCGCCTTTCGTTTTTGCAGATGGAGATCGTGCAGGCGAAGATTGAGCAGGCATTTCCAGGCATACAGGTGGAACTGATTGGACGGAGCAGCCAGGGGGATGAATTATCCACTGTACCGCTGCATACCGTGGAAGGACAGGATTTTTTTACCGGGGATATATTTAATGCCCTGCACAGGGGGGAGGCCGATATGGCCGTGCATTCGCTCAAAGACATGAGCGGAGAACATTTTTTCGGCGACCATCATTTCGCTTTGGTGGACAGGGATGATACGAGGGACCTGGCCATTTTTAACCCGGGCGTCATGGAGAAAATCCAGCGGGGTTTACCCTTGATCATCGGGACCTGTTCTCCCCGCCGGGAAGAAATGGCCACGGTATTTCTGAAGAAGGCTTTACCACAACTGCATCCGGAAATCAATATAATCACAAGACCGATTAGAGGCAATGTGGAAACCAGGTTGCGCAAACTGGACAGTGGTGAATATGATGCCACGATACTCGCCACGGCCGGACTGAACCGGCTCCTGCGCAGTGATATTGATGCTCCAGTGGTAAAAGACTTACTGGCCGGGAAAAAATTAATGCTCCTGCCGCTGATTGAATGTGTACCTGCTCCCTGCCAGGGCGCTATTGTGGCGGAAGCCCTGCCGGCGAATCATCGGGCGGTGGAGATCCTGAATAAGATTAATAACCCCGACTTGCTGGAAGAAGCTATTGCAGAAAAAAAAGCAGCGATCAGTTATGGAACCGGGTGTTTGCAAAAATTCGGGGTGACCAGCATCCGTACAAAACATGGCGGATACCATTTTGCCGCAGGGAAAGATGCGCAGGGAAAGTCGTTCAGCAACTGGACTCCCTGGCCCTCTGTCAGTATTCCACCCGCCAGTATTTTTTCCAGTACGGACCGGATGCGTGATTTTTTTACCTACGAATGGAGAGCCGCCCTGCCGGAAATAAAAGAACCCGTGGTTTTTATTGCCAATTATAAATTGCTGGATGGGGTTATCAATAAGCAATCATTAAAAGATAAAACAATCCTGGCTTCAGGAACGAAGACCTGGTTTGAACTGGCGAGGCAGGGTTATTGGGTCACTGCCGGTGCCGATGCGATGGGCTTTGAATTTTTGTTACCAGCCTTGTCAATGCCTGTACTGAATATCCAGGCGGCCGATTTGCTGGTATTGACCCATGAAGCAGCAGCCAGCCGCTGGCAGAAAAAAGGATATCATGTGGCCTTTACATATAAACTGATTCCCGTTTTTAATCCCTCCCTGTTTCATGAGATAGCTTCCGCAAGAGCCATTTACTGGAGCAGTTTTGCACAATACCAGGCCTACGGCCACCTGGCGCAACCTGGTATCGTTCATATTTGTACGGGTGGTGAAACGGCGACCCAGCTGAAACAGGCCGGTATTGAACCCGTGATCTTTCCAACAATTAAAGCATTTGAGTTATGGAGAAAATTGAATACCCCCTCACACAGCGCCGCCTGAGAACAGGTTCGCTGGTACGTGAACTGACAGCCACGGTGAAACTCTCACATAAGAGTTTTATACAGCCCTTGTTTGTGGAAGAAGGATTATCAGCACCCCGGCTGGTCAATGGGTTGGCAAATGTGCAGGTGGAAACACCGGGTACGATACAGGACTGCATTGAAGGGCATTTGTCAAAAGGGATTGCGAAATTTCTCCTGTTCCCCATACCTGCTGCAAAGCAGGAAAAGTTGGGTGATTTTTCTTTTGCGGTTAAGCTGGTGCGTACCCTGAAGGAATCCTTTGGGGAGGATATCTGGCTGGCTGCTGATCTTTGTCTCTGCAGTTATACCACCCATGGTCATTGTGGTATTTTGGATGCCACACAGAGCAGGCTGCTGAACAGTCCAACCGTGGAACTGCTGGCCCATTATGGTTCACAACTCGCTGCGGCCGGTGTGGATTGTATAGCGCCCAGTGATATGACGGATGGACGCATCGGGGCTATCCGTACACGACTGGATGCCCTTGGATTTGAAACAGTCAGTATCATGAGTTATGCTGCCAAATTCAGTTCGCAGTTTTATGGTCCCTTCAGAGACGCCTGTCACTCGGCACCAAACAGCAATGGTTTAAAAAACAGGAAGACCTATCAGCATTCCCCGTTGAACAAAGCGGATGCACTGGCTTCAGCCCTGCGGGATGAAAAAGAAGGAGCCGATATCCTGATGGTCAAACCGGCTGCATTGTATACAGATATGATAGCAGCCATAAAAGCAAATACGTGTAAACCGGTGGCAGCCTACCATGTCAGTGGTGAATATGCAGCGATTGAAGCAATGGTGGAAAAGGGGCTGCTGGACAGGGCAGGGGCGCACCTGGAAGTCTGGACTGCCTTGACCCGGGCCGGATCCGATATCATCATCAGCTATGCTGCCGGGGAAGCCAGGGAATGGATTAAAAATATGGAGTATTAGTATGAAACCGATCAGATTGGTAGACTGTATGATTTAAATCAGCTAATGTTTACCTTCCGGGGCCGAGTTTTGCCCCGGTTCAGTTTTACAGTATAAATTCAAACAGTATTCAGGAACAGCGGCAATAAGACCGGATATAATATGAGTAAGGATAAAAAAGAAGCACAGGTGGAAAGCCAGGGGGCTGCAAAGAATCCGCTTTACCCGGTTTTTTTAAAACTGGATAAACTTGAATTGCTGCTGGTGGGAGCTGGTAACGTGGGACTGGAGAAACTGCAATCCCTGTTGGGGAATGCCCCGGAGGCAAGGATTACCATTGTCGCTCCACGGGTGCTGGAGGAGGTCAGGCAATTAATCGCTAAACATCCGGCCTGCCAGTTAAAGGAACGGGAATTTGTGGATGCTGACCTGGAACATAAAGACCTGCTTGTACTGGCGACCGATAATCCGGCCTTGCATGGAGATATAAAACAAAAGGCCAATGCAAAGGGTATACTGGTGAATGTGGCCGATACACCTGAGCTCTGTGATTTTTACCTCGGCAGTATTGTACAGAAAGGCAATCTGAAGATCGCGATATCCACCAATGGTAAATCACCCACCGCGGGCAAACGGATCAAGGAAGTATTACAGGAAGCTTTACCGGGAGAACTGGATGAGGTAATTGACCGGTTGCACCAGTTAAGAGGAAAACTGAACGGGGATTTTCATGCCAAGGTAAAAAAACTGAATAAGCTGACCCGTGTACTTATTGAGGATGAAACTTCTGCAACAGCGAAGCGCTGGCGTAAAATTGCCACCTATTCACTGGTTGTTTTTGCCCTGATGCTGATCGGGCATTTTATCTTTTCTTATATTCCGGTCAGACAGATTGCTGATGATACTTCAGCCTGGTATAAAACACTGGATCCGAATTTTCACTGGATGGTACTGGCCGGTTTCCTGGCACAGATGGTGGATGGGGCCACGAGTATGGGATATGGGGTGACCAGTTCTATTGTACTGCAGTCAGCACATGTAAGTCCGGCCGCAATCAGTGCAGGTATTCATACAGCAGAGATGTTTACCACAGCTGCATCCGGTTACAGCCATTATCGTTTTGGTAATGTCAATAAAAAACTTTTCAAAACGCTGGTTATTCCCGGGATTCTTGGGGCCATTCTGGGTGCCTGGTTGCTTGTTAAGTTTGGTGAAACGCATATTAAATACCTGCGCCCGGCCATGGCGATCTATACACTATTATTGGGTATCCGTATTTTCAGCAGTGCTTTCCGGTTGGTGGATAAGAAAAAGAAATTCAAACGATACAGCTGGCTTGCCGGTGCGGGCGGTTTCCTTGATTCATTTGGTGGTGGTGGCTGGGGTCCTATCGTTACATCCACCCTGATCACCAAAGGACGTACCCCGCGTTATGTGGTGGGTTCTGTCAGCCTGACTGAATTTTTTGTCACCCTGGCCAGTGCCTTTACCTTTTTTACCATGATTGGCGTGGCCAACTGGCAGGTGATCATTGCCCTGGTGCTGGGCGGGGTGGTGGCCGCACCAATTGCAGCCCGGCTCGCCGGAAAACTGCCCCGTAAGACGTCCTTTATTTTCCTGGGTACCGTGATCGTTCTCTGGAGTTTCATGATTTTATACAGGACGCTTAAGTAAAAAAGATGTCGTGTCTGGAAATTAAAACCCTATTAATTTAGTAGGATATTAAGTTTTCACTTATTTTTGCCCCGTATTAATTGCCATCACCTCCATGAGGCAATTTTTTTTAAATAATAGTCTACAAATTTAGTAGGATAATATAGTCTAAAAACCAATTGCATGAAACGTATTTTTCTCTTATTGTTGTTGTTTGTAAGCCTGGTGGCCCGTTCCCAGGTAAGTGGTCGTGTGGTCAATGCCTCAAACCAGGGTGTTCCTTTTGCCAGTATTACCGTGAAAGGGACAGGGACCGGTACCAGCACCGATTCTGCCGGTTATTTTTCCCTTACTGTAAATAAACCACTGCCAGTATTACTTATTATTTCTTCTGTAGGGTATGAGCAGCAGGATCATGTGGTACGTGAAGGGAAAACAACGGATATCCTGGTCCGGTTGCAGTCTTTTTTCCAGCGGGATACCGTGGTGATCACTTCCCGGAGAAGAAAGGAGGTATTGCAGGACGTGCCGATCCCGGTTACTGTGATAGGGGGTGCCGCAATCGATGAATCCGGGGCTTTTAATGTATCCCGTATTAAAGAATTAATTCCTTCCGTACAGATGTATACATCCAATCCGCGCAACACCGGTGTGAATATCCGCGGAACAGGGTCCCCGTTCGGACTTACCAATGACGGACTGGATCCGGGTGTCGGTATTTATATTGACGGGGTTTATTTTGCCCGCCCGGCTGCTGCCACACTCGATTTTATTGATGTGGAAAGAGTGGAAGTTCTAAGAGGACCACAGGGTACACTTTTCGGAAAGAACACCACTTCGGGGGCTTTTAATATCACCACCCGCAAACCCGGTTTTAAAAGCGGGGCTACTTTTGAAACCAGTTTTGGTAACTATGGGTATATACAGGCCAAAAGTTCCATCACCGGACCATTGAACCGGAAAATGGCGGCCCGTCTTTCTTTCTCTGGAACCCAGCGTGACGGGACCGTTTATAATAAACGCACGGATAAGTATATCAATGATATCAATAATACCGGTATAAAGGGTCAGTTACTGTATAATGTTACCAAGCATATCCAGGTACTTGCCTCCGGTGATTTCTCCCGTCAGCGCCCGGATGGATATGCCCAGGTGGTAGCGGGTGTGGTACAGACAAAACGGGCGGCCTACCGGCAGTTCAATGCGATTATTGCAGACCTGAATTACACACTGCCATCTGCGAATGCTTTTGACCGGGTCGTGGATCACGATACCCCCTGGAAATCCGGTAATGATTTGGGTGGAGCATCCATTAACATTGATATTAAAGCCGGTCCGGGAACACTCACCTCCACAACCGCATACCGGTTCTGGAACTGGGATCCATCCAATGACCGGGACTTTACCGGGCTGCAGGCACTGGCCAAATCACAAAATCCCGCTAAGCATAAAAACTGGTCACAGGAGATCCGTTATGCCGGTGAATTATCTCCAACGATCAGCGGGGTGGCCGGACTTTTCTTCATAGGCCAGGAAGTGAAGATCAACGGGACAGAAGAATCAGGCTCCGCGCAATGGCGTTTTTCAAAAAGCACCACCAGTAGTCTCTGGTCCACGCCCGGACTGTTTGAAGGCTATGGTATCTCCACCAGGGCATCAATCAAATCACTAAGTGCAGCGGCTTTTGTAAATGTGGATTGGCAGATCAGTCCCCAGTTCCATGTATTGCCCGGACTACGGTTTAATATTGACCAGAAAGAAGTTTCGTATAACCGGGTTACTTATGGCGGGTTGCAGACCACGGACCCCAACCTGGTGGCGTTGAAGAACCTGGTATATACCGGTCAGCAATATGCGTCGGATGCGGATGAAAATAACCTTACGTATAACCTGACAGTCTCTTATAAGCCGACAAAAAGAATCAATGCGTACGGTACATTTTCAACAGCCTTCAAACCGGTGGGAGTGAATGTGGCTGGACTGCCCACTGTAAACGGGCAGGCGGCAACAGACCTGGCGGTCATCAAACCGGAGAATGTAAAACATATTGAAGCTGGTATCAAAACAACACCCGCGGATGATTTTATCCTGAATTTCACTTTCTACAATACGGATATCCGCGATTACCAGACCAATGTGCAATCACCAGAACTGGGCGTGAACAGGGGATATATTGCCAATGCCGAACAGGTGCGGGTAAAAGGTGCGGAAATTGAAACCAGTCTGCGCGCCGGTAATAAATTCAGCTTTTACGGATCTGCCGCTTATACGGATGCTCAATATGTGAAGTTCACCAATGCGCCGCTTCCCCTGGAAGAAACCGGTAACACAGTCAACAATGTACAGGTGGCTTTCAAGAATATTTCCGGTGGCAAACTTCCCGGTATCTCCAAATGGGCCTTTTCAACGGGAAGTGAATTCAATACTCCCTCTCTCTTCCTGGGCAATGCGGCAAAGTTTTTTGTGGCTGCTGATCTTTTTTACCGTTCCGGTTATTCCTCCAGCCCTTCTCCATCGGCCTACCTGAATATAGACGGGTATGCTCTGGTGAACAGCCGGGTGGGTTTCAAAGCCACGAAAGGGTTATCTGCTTTTGCCTGGGTGCGTAATCTTTTTGACCAGGACTATCATGAGCAATTGTTGCCTGCCGGTGGTAATGCGGGGCATTATGCCTCGGTGCTGGGTGACCCCCGCACTTACGGAATCACCCTGAGGTATGCCGTTCAGTAAACCGTCTCTTCATTAATAAGCAATAATCAGAAGCAAGCGTCCCGGTTCCCCGGGGTACATCCCGGCTATCCGGGATGCTTCATTAATGGACTACTCTAAATCACTAATTTCGCATCTATGCCTATTAAACGATTGTTATTATCCGCCTGGTTGATTACAGGAATAAACATACTAACTGAGGCACAATCCAAGCAAACAGAGCTGGTGCAGCAGGTATGGCTGGGATATTTAAACCAGACAAGACTGAGCAACAGATGGGGCTTCTGGGTGGACGCGCACCTGCGTAGCAAGGAAGAGGTTGTATCCGGACTCTCACAGGGGATGTTCCGGGCGGGGCTAACCTGTTATGTGAGTGATGACCTGAAACTGACGGCCGGTTATGCTTTTGTCAATCATTTTCCGGGGGATAATCACCGGAATATTTCACAACCCGAACACCGGCCCTGGCAACAGGTGCAATGGCATACCAAATACTCCAAGCTGAGGCTGATGCAATGGTTCCGCCTTGAAGAAAGGTGGAGACGAAAGATTCTCAACGATGATGCGCTGGCAGATGGCTACCAGTTCAATTTCCGGATTCGCTATAATTTCTTTTCACAGGTGCCCTTAAGTAAAAAACGCTTTCAGCCGGGCACATTGTCGGTTGTCCTGAATGATGAAGTGCATATTAATTTCGGGAAACAGATCCTGTATAATTATTTTGACCAGAACCGTTTCTTTACCGGGTTTAACTATCATGTGAATAAGCATGATAATCTGCAGTTCGGTTATATGCATGTATTCCAGCAACTGGCTGCCGGTAATAAATACCGGAGCAATCATGTGGCCCGGATATTCTACTTCCATAACCTGGACCTGCGGCCGGTAAAAAAATAAATGAAGTTATTTTTGTGCAACCCGTTGCAGGAATCCATCCAGCAGGCGGTTGAATTCCTCTGGTGTTTCCAGCATGGGTACATGCCCGCATTCATCGATCCAATGAAGTTCAGAATGGGGGATTAAGCGGTGAAAACTCTCTGCTACTTCGGGCGGCGTGATCGTATCATTTTTTCCCCAGATCAGGCAACAGGGGAGGGTGATTTTATGCAGTTCCTTCTCCACGTTGTGCCGGATCGTGGATTTGGCCAGTGAAACAATCTGTATAGCTTTACGGCTGTTGACCGTTGCATAAATTTCATCCACCAGTTCCTTGGTGGCTACTTCCGGTTTATAAAAAGTCAGTTCGGTCTTGGTCTTGATATAGTCGTAATCCCGTCGACGGGGGTAGGTATCACCCATGCCATGTTCATACAGGCCGGAACTTCCGCTCAGGGTCAGGGTCTTGATTTTTTCCGGGTGCTGCAGGGTATAGAGCAGGGCGATATGTCCTCCCATAGAATTACCCAGCAGGTGAAATTTTTCGAGGTGCAGTTCATCCGCCACTTCCTGCAGGAAATTCATCAGGGTAAAAATATCCACACAGATACCCAGTTCATAAAAAGGAAAAATCGGGACAATCACCCGGTGAGTTTTGCTGAGGTGATTGATCAGGGGCTGAAAATTCTTTACGGAGCCAAAAAGCCCGTACAGGAGGATAATCGGGTCTCCCTGTCCTTCTTCAGTAAATCGGGGGCCCGTATGTTTCGCAGAAAATAATTTCATATGTAAACATTATCGCAGTCTAAATCTAGTTCAATTCCTCCGTTCAGGGCATTTTCTGCCAGTCAGTTCAGGTTTAAACAGGGAAAATACCCCGCCGGGCGGAAAAATAAGGAAATAACTGTTCGCCACCAATGATTCTGACTTCTTTTAGCGGGTAAATAATAGGGTTGTTTTGACAAATAATTATGACCTGAAAGATTTGGTCATCTGTCTTTAGTCTACTATTTTTGTAGACATATAATTGCCCGCGGGAATCCCTTTTTTCGGGATAACGGACAGGCCTGAAGGGCGCTCATTTTAAAACAGTTTACGTGGAAAAAATTTATTTAAGTGATTCCGGTCCCAAAGTATCTCCGGCGATTTATGGCTTTTACCGGTGGGCCGGGGCCGATGTTACGGCCGCTAAGATGGAGCAGGTGGTTCAGCTTTGCCTGGAGCAGGGTATAAACACGTTCGATCACGGGGATACCTATGGAGGGTATGCCTGCGAGGAATTATTTGGTTCAGTGCTGCGCAACAGCGGTATTAAAAGGGAAAACCTCGTGCTCTTTACCAAGTGCGGGATTAATATTCCCCATCCCAGCCGCCCGGAGTACAGGGTCACCCATTATGATACTTCCCGTCAACATATCATGCACAGCCTGGAAAATTCGCTGCGCAACCTGCGCACCGATTATATTGATGTGTTCCTGCTGAACCAGCTGGATCCCCTTTCCAACCTGGAAGAGACAGCCATTACCCTGGAAAAGCTGAAAGACTCCGGTAAAATCAAGAATGTAGGGGTGGTCAATTTTTCCGTTTTCCAGCACCAGTTGCTGAGTTCTTACCTGCGGATCCCGATTGTCACCAACCATATTGAACTCAACCTGCTCAATACATCCGCATTTGATAACGGCCAGGTGGACTATATCAAACAGAAATACATGCGCCCGCTGGCCACTTCACCACTGGCTGAGGGAGAAATTGCCACCAGTATTGAGAAAGCGCCATTGCGGGTGAGGGCCAAGCTGGAAGAACTGGCCGAGAAATACAATACGCATTTTGAATCAGTGGCAATTGCCTGGTTGTTCCGCCTGGGAGCCCTGCCCCTGATCGGTACCACCAATGAAAGCAGGATCCGCAATATCGTTGCCGGTTTCAATATCAGCCTGGACCGCCAGGATTGGTATGAATTATATGCTGTGTCAAGAGG
>CAZFLL010000056.1:0-25657 GCA_964519865.1 uncultured Chitinophaga sp.
TGATATTGCCGCTGACTTTGCCGGTGATATCGGCCTGGTTGCCCATAATATCTCCCTCCACCACGCCGCTGCTGCCCACAATGATCTTGGAGCCGCTCTTGATATTGCCGATGACCGTACCATCGATCCGGAGATCGCTGCTGCTGCTGATATCGCCTTTCAATACCGTGCCTGCACTGATCAGGGTGGCTCCTCCGCCATTACCATTGGATGTGGGTTGTTGCATGTCGGTTTTGTTTTTGTTGTTGAACATTGGTTTTATCATTAGTCATTAGAAATATCCGGCCTGGGCACCACGATGGCCGTGGTATCCAGCTTGACCGTTTCCGTGCTGCCAAGGGCTTTTTTCAGTCCCAGGATATACTGAGTCTTATAAGCATCCTGTCTTTCCACGGAATCGACCCGGTACTGGAGCCGTTTTAACTCCATAACTGACTTATAATCATTACTTGTACCAGGTATATAGTACTTCAAAGGTGTGAAAACGATGAGGGCGACTGTAAGTCCAACCAATACTACAAATATTGTGCTCAACATGACATAAACGCTCAGCCGGGACAATTTAAAAGTGACCACCTCTTCATAAGTATCGTCATTCATCACCACCAGGCGGTATCGGTTTCTCAGCCGTTGCAGCGTGGAGCCGGCTTCTAATTTGGCCATATAAGGATTTTTGGATTTTAAAGATACTAAATGAACCGGGCTTTTCCGGGTAAAAGCGGGCAAAATAATTTGACGTATTTTTATACTAAATTATTTGAATTTCAGTTATTAAGACTTTAGATTGCGCCGGCAAATGCGAGTGAACCGACATACCATTTTCTTCCTTTTCTCCCTTATCCTTTTACAGGCCAGTCTACCTGCTTTTAGTCAGCTGGGCTTTGACCTGAATATCAAAAAACCAAAGGAATATGAGGAGCGGGTACTCCGTTCGGAAAAAACCGACAAAAAATTCAATGTACCCCGCCGCTTTGTACAAAATACCGTTACACACTATAACTACTCCTTTAACGCCAACAATAAACTGAATGAGGTTCTGACCCGGGCCAAACTGGCCTTTAAAGACGATTATTCCAAATTACTTTCTTTTTACAATTATTCACTTGATGTAACAGCGGCCGATTCGATCCAGCTGGATTCCATTACATATAAAGCTTCTTCCGGTATTGCCCTGCACGACCTGCGCAATGACTGGGTGGATAACCTGTACCTGCTCTGGGGTGCTTCCTTTTACCTGCAAAAGGATTTTGATTCTGCCTACCAGATGTTCCAGTTTATCAACTATGCCTTTGCCCCGAAAGAAAAGGACGGATATTATAAAGCCATTGGCAGCGCCAGGGATGGCAACTCGGCACTGAGTATATCCACCAAAGAGAAAGGGGGCTTTGCCCGTAAAATGTTCTCCCAGCCACCAAGCCGGAATGATGCCTTTATCTGGCAAATCCGCAATTTCCTGGCACAGGATGAGTTTGCAGAAGCTTCCAGCCTGATCGTTACCCTGCGGGATGACCCGGCTTTTCCTTCCAGGCTGGTGAATGACCTGCACGAAGTGCAGGCATATTATTTTTATAAGCAAAACAGCTGGGACAGTGCGGCGTTTCACCTGGTGCAGGCACTCAGCAATGCCGGCAATCAGCAGGAAAGAGCCCGTTGGGAATACCTGGCCGGCCAGTTGTATGAAAAAGCCGGAAACTATAAAGAAGCCCGTAAAAATTATGACCGGGCCATCAGCCGTACCACCGATCTGATCATGGAAATTTATGCCAGGCTGGCGACGATCCGGACCAATAAAGATGATGAAGCGGATATACAGAAGAATGTGGCTGAACTGGTGAAGATGGCCAGGCGGGATAAATACACCGATTACCAGGATATCATTTACTATATGGCGGCACAGATGCAACTGGAAGGGAATAAGGAAGACCAGGCCATGGAGTTGTTGCTGCTGAGTACCCTCGCTCCCAATAATAATCCGGGTCAGAAAAACAAAGCCTTTCTTCAGCTGGCCGATCTTTCCTTTGCCCGCAAAGAATACCTGAAAGCCTATAATTTTTACGACAGCATTAAACTGGATGATCCGGCTATTTCCAAACCGGAAATGATCACTGACCGTAAAAATTCATTGCGTGTCATTGTAAACAACATTCAGATCAGGGAAAGACAGGACAGCCTGCAACGGATTGCCGGTTTGCCGGAAGAGGAAAGACGTGATTATGTAAAGAAATTGGTGAGATACCTGCGCCGGCAGCAGGGATTAAAAGAAGAACAGCCGGTTCTAACCACTGGTTCAGGCGTAGTGATACCAACGAATCAGCCACCCGTGAGCTTGTTTCCTGCCGGGGATAGTAAAGGGGAATGGTATTTTTATAATGCGTCTTCCAGAACACGTGGTCAGAGTGAATTCAAGGCCAGGTGGGGTAATCGCCCGAACGTGGATAACTGGAGAAGAAGCGCCTCCCTGCTGAACAGCCGGGCCAATAATATTCCCGGTAATAATAATCAGACACAGGACCAGGGCGGTAATGGGGATAACAATAACGGCATCAGTTTTGAAGACCTGTACGCAAAACTTCCCCTGACAGAAGAACAGCTGAACCGGTCAAATGATTCCATACAACAGGCCATGTTCAACCTCGGCAAGGCTTATATCCAGGGTATTGAAGATTGCACGGCGGGTACCGGCACGCTGGAAGAACTGCGCACACGATTCCCGGCCTTCACCCCCATGGATGAATTGCTTTTCAATTTATATTATTGCTATAATAAAAACGGGGAAACAGCCAAAGCAGCGGTGATCAAGAAACAGATGGGTGAAAAGTTTGCCAGCAGCAATCTCACTACGATTGTAACTACCGGTAAAAACCCGGCGGAAGCCTCTGGCAATACATCGGCCACAAAAACCTATGAAAAGATCTATGATCTTTTTATCGAAGGGAAATTTGCAGAAGCCATTGAACAGAAAAAAACAGCGGACAGCCTGTATGGCAATAATTTCTGGACACCCCAGTTACTGTATATCGAAGCGGTGTATCATATCCGGCAACGCGATGATAATACCGCGAAAGAAGTACTGAACTCCATCGTTGCGCGTTTCCCCTCCACCCCGCTGGCCGAAAAAGCCACGGCCCTGATTGATGTACTCAGTCGCAGGGCACAGATTGAAGAAGAACTGCGGAATTACCAGATGACCCATCAGGCAGATTCAGGCAATGCTGCTCCTGTTACTGTTTTACCGGTGCAGCCTGTTGTAAAACCCGATACGGCGGCAAAGAAACCAACGGTGGCTGTGGTTACACCCCCGGTTAAGAAACAGGGTCCGGACACATTGAAAACGCAACCGGTTACCCCGCCGGTGGTAATCAGCACCCCGTATGGGTTCAATGCAGCGGAAAAGTATTACGTGGTGCTTGTATTGAATAAAGTAGACCCGGTATTTATGAATGAAGCAAAAAATGCTTTCTTCCGTTATAACCGGGAAACCTATTACAATAAAACTTATACGGCCGATCTCTACCAGCTGGATGAGGAAAACCGCCTGCTCCTGATGAGTCCATTTACGGATGCCACCGATGCGGTCACTTATGTGGAAAAAACAAGACCTAAAACAGCTTCTGACATCATTCCCTGGCTCAAAGGCGGCAAGTACTACTTCACTATAATCACGGAAAGTAACCTGCAGTTGCTCAAAACGAGTAAGGACCTGGAAGCCTATAAACGTTTCCTGGAGCAGCATCTCCCGGGTAAATTCTGAGTAAAAAACAGCCGGAAGGGGAATTTTCCCTTTTAACCCTGACTTTCGCAAAAATTTAAATAAGGGAATTCCCCGGCCCCCCGGTATTTTCTTATTTTCGGTTCTCCGTTTCAAACAGTTACAACTATCAAACCACAACCATTCATCATCATATGAAAAAAGCGGTCAGGATTTTCTGGCGTATTTTTTTTGGTGGCATTGCAGCCTTTATCCTGCTGATCGTGCTGGCCAATTACGGGGCTTTTGGCCCTATGCCTTCCATTAATGAGTTACAGAATCCTTCTATCCTGCAGGCTTCGGAAGTATATGCGGAGGACGGAACCCTGATGGGTAAGTATTATACAGAAAGGGGAAACCGGAGCAATGTAAAATACCGGGATATATCCCCCTTTGTAATAAATGCCCTGATCGCCACAGAGGATGAACGTTTTTACAGCCATAGCGGGATTGATTTCCGTTCCACCATGCGGGCGATGTTCACCCTGGGCGCGGATGGTGGTGGCAGTACTATTACCCAGCAATTGGCCCTGAACCTGTTTAATGAACGGGCTACCAATAAGGCCCTGCGGGTGGTACAGAAACTCAAGGAATGGATCATCGCGGTAAAGCTGGAACGGAATTTCACCAAGGAAGAAATTATAACCTTATACCTGAACGCAGTACCCTTTGGCAACAACGTATATGGTATCCGGAATGCGTCCAGGACTTTTTTCCAGAAAGAGCCTGATCGCCTGACCGTGGAAGAAGCTGCCCTGCTGGTCGGCATGCTTAAAGGAAACAGTATCTATAACCCGGTACGAAACCCGGTACTCGCCCGTGACCGCCGTAATACTGTTCTCAGCCAGATGGAAAAAAACGGCAAGATCACCGCGGCGGAAGCCATTCGGGTAAAGGCCCTGCCGATCAAACTCAATTACCGCAAGCTGGATGAGAATACCGGATATGCACCTTATTTCAGGGAAATACTGAAAGAGGATATCAAAGAAGCACTAAAGGATGTGGAAAAACCGGATGGCGGGAAATACAGCATATACAATGACGGACTCAAGATCTATACCACCATCAATGTGCAGATGCAGCAATATGCCGAAGAAGGAATGGCCCAGCATATGACCATGCTGCAGAAAGGGATCAATGCCCGTTCAGACATGAAGAACGGCTCTATCTGGAAAGGACATGAGAAACTGCTGGAAAAAGCCATTAAAGAGTCTGACCGCTGGAAGAACCTCGAGGAAGACGGACTCAGTGATAAGGAAATCAAGGCCTCTTTTAATGTCAAAGTGCCGATGAAGATATTCTCCTGGAACAGTAAACGGGAAAGAGACACCGTGATGACCCCGCTGGATTCCATCAAGTATCATTTGCAGATGGAACAGGCCGGTTTTATAGCCATGGATCCTGTCACCGGTGAGATCAGGGCCTGGGTGGGTGGTATTAATTTTAAAACCTATAAGAATGATCACGTGAACCTCCGGACCAAACGCCAGGTAGGTTCAACGATCAAACCGCTTTTATATACACAGGCCATGGAGGAAAGAGGTTTCACCCCTTCCACTGAATGTGAAAACGTGGCCCAATTCTTTCCCGGCAGTGGCTGGGTGCCTTCCGGTAAACAATGCGGGGGCGGCACCATGACCATGGCGGATGCACTGGCTTTTTCCAAGAACTGTGCAACGGCCTTTATTATGAAGCAGGTGGGACCTAAACAGTTTTCAGAATTCCTGGCGCGGCTGAATGTACCCACACCGGTACAACCCTACCCTTCTATTGCCCTGGGTACCTGCGACCTCTCCATGTTTGAAATGCTCTGGGCCTATACCATTTTCGCCGGCAGGGGTTTTTCGACCAAACCATTTGCCATCAGCCGGATCGAAGACCGGAACGGAAATGTGATCAAACGGTTTGATTTCAGCTCCAACCGTAAAGAAGCCATTAGTGAAGTGACGGCCTATACCATGGCCCGGATGATGCAGGGTACTGTGGATAAAGGTACCGCCAGGGGATTAAGAACCAGGGTGGGTGCCGCTGAGATGGGTGGCAAAACAGGAACCACGGATGACAATGCCGATGCCTGGTTTATCGGGTATACCCCACAGTTACTCGCCGGTTCATGGGTGGGCTTTGAATATACATTTATGCGCAACCAGGGTGATGGTAACCGGATTGCCCGGCCTATTGCCGAATATTTTTTCCAGAAAGTGCTGGCCGATAAAAAACTCGGCATTGAAAAAGACGCGCGGTTTATCAAACCCGCTGAACTGGAAAATGAACTCAACAGCGCGGATATCATTATCAGTGAATCTGACCCCGTACCCGGGGCGGAAGGTATTGACCAGGGTTCAGGTACAGAAAATGATTACCAGCTGAACAACAATGAATATATCGGCCCTGAATCCACGCCTGTAAAGGAAGATGATAAACCGGCAAAGAAAGATACCGTAACCAAACAGGTGATTCGTAAAGAGGAAGATAACAGTAAACCGATTGGTTCACCCCAGGAAGATCCCAAAAAAAAGAGAGGGTTGCTGAAAAGGCTATTTGACCGGAAAAACTAAATATCAATAAGAAAAACAGCTGTACCCCCGCAGCTGTTTTTTATTCATGGTGCATCCCGAGTTTGAGGGCCATTTCTGCACTCATCCCTTCGGCTGAAATCCCATAACCACTGACCAGGATGCCCTTGGTCCCCTTACTGGCTGACTCTATCGCATATACCACGGCTTCATCCGACGGATCAGTATCCCCTTCAAACCGGTGTACTTCAGTGATTTCAAATGCATGGATATCATAGTTATCGCCGTTGCAAACCAGGCAGTTTTCGGCCAGGTTGAAATCAACGGTATATCCCCTGTCACGGAGGCCACTGACGGCCTGTGATACAGTATCATAATTTATCATAGTTTAAATTTAATGAAAGAAAAGCCCTGTTTTAGTGAACAAACAAGACAGATAACAGTTCATTTAAACGTGTAAGTGAATCACTAACCCGTTTTGGAACAAATTGTGCAAAATAAATGGCCTGAAAGCGGCGCTCAGTAAAGGTTTTACGGCAAATAATCCTACTTTTGCCGCCATAAAATAAAAGCAATAAAATGTCAACTGTAACAAAATCCATCGATTTCAGCCTGCCTTATAAAGTGGCAGATATTTCCCTGGCAGAATGGGGACGCAAAGAAATCCGTCTGGCCGAAGCAGAAATGCCCGGACTGATGGCGATCCGTGCCGAATATGGTCCCAGCCAACCCCTGAAAGGTGCCCGCGTGGCTGGTTGTCTGCATATGACCATCCAGACCGCTGTATTAATTGAAACCCTGGTGGCCCTGGGTGCTGAAGTAAAATGGAGCTCCTGTAATATCTTCTCCACGCAGGACCATGCTGCTGCCGCGATTGCCGCTGCCGGTATTGGTGTTTTTGCCTGGAAAGGACAAACCCAGGAAGAAGCTGACTGGTGTATCGAACAAACCCTGTTTTTCGGTGCCGCAGACCGCCCCCTGAATATGATCCTGGATGATGGTGGTGACCTGACCAATATGGTACTGGATACCTATCCTGAACTGGTTCAGCATGTAAAAGGTATTTCTGAAGAAACTACGACCGGTGTACACCGCCTGTATGAAAGAGTGGCCAAGGGTACACTGCCGATGCCTGCGATCAATGTAAATGACTCTGTTACCAAATCCAAGTTTGATAATAAATACGGTTGTAAAGAATCACTGGTGGATTCTATCCGCCGGGCTACTGATGTTATGCTGGCTGGTAAAGTAGCTGTGGTAGGTGGTTATGGTGACGTAGGTAAGGGTTCTGCCGCTTCCCTGGCCGGTGCCGGTTGCCGCGTGATCGTTACCGAGATCGATCCGATCTGCGCCCTGCAGGCAGCTATGGACGGTTTTGAAGTAAAGAAGATGATCGATGCGGTGAAAGAAGCCGATATCGTGGTTACCGCTTCCGGTTGCCGCGACCTGATCACCGGTGCACATTTCAAACTGATGAAGGATAAAGCCATTGTATGTAATATCGGCCACTTCGATATCGAGATCGATATTGCCTGGCTGAATACCAACTATGGTCATACCAAGGACACCGTGAAACCCCAGGTAGACATTTATAATGTGGATGGACATGATGTTATCATTTTGGCAGAAGGCCGCCTGGTAAACCTGGGTTGCGCTACCGGTCACCCTTCCTTTGTAATGAGTAACTCCTTCTCCAACCAGACCCTGGCGCAGATCGAGTTATGGAATAACCACAAGAATTACGAGAATAAAGTATATGTGCTTCCCAAACACCTGGATGAGAAAGTAGCCCGCCTGCACCTCGCCAAAATCGGGGTGGTACTGGACGAACTCAGTGATGCTCAGGCCAATTACCTGGGTATTTCCAAAAACGGTCCGTTCAAGTCTGACCTTTACCGTTATTAATTTTTTGAATCCTATTTGTAAAACCCGCCCCCGGCGGGTTTTTTTATGTTCCGGAAAATACTTACTACTTAGTAAGTATTCAGTATATTTGGCCTATGGCTGCCCGTGCTACTGATACCAAAGAATCAATCATCCGGCTGGGAATGGAATTTATCCAGACCTATGGGTACAACGCCTTCAGTTACGCCGATATTTCCAAAGAATTAAAAATCAAAAATGCCGCGGTACACTATCATTTCCCGGGCAAGGAGGATCTGCTGGCTGTAATTGTGGAACAATATATCACCCGGTATAAAGAACTGGCCCTGGCGTTGGAAAAACCGGGTGTCTCTTCAAAACAGAAACTGCAGGCTTTTATCAGCCGCTATTCCGCCCTTTGTGAGCAGGGAAAAATCTGCCTGATCGGTTCCGTATGTTCGGATTATCATACCATGCCGGCCTCCATAAAAGCCAAACTGACCGAACTGATTGAGCTGGTGCTTGGCCTGGTGGAGAAAGTACTGAAAGAGGGAAAGAAGAAAGGGGAACTGCAGTTCAGTGAAACACCCCGGGTGAAAGCCATCCTGATCATGACCAACCTGGCCGCCGGGGTGATGCTGGCCCGGATCACTGGTCAGAAAGACTATACGGCCATCTGTAACAGTTTACTCAAACAATTAACCGGGTAAAATTTTTTGCCCCCATAACTTACTTATTAGTAAGTAATCAATCACTTTAAACCATAAAACACTTAACGCATGAAACAGTTTATCCCTCTCCTCGCCCTTGCTTTCTTAATCACCCCTTCTTCCCTTTTGGCCCAGGCCCCTGAAGGGTTTAAATCCGGGTATATCGTGACCGCCGATGGCAACCGGCTGGAAGGATTTATCAAGGAAAGCTTCAAATCAAAAGCTGCCATTGTATTTCAGAATGCAGCCGGGAAGAAGACAACTTATGGTGGCAACGCAGTGAATGAAGTAGGACTGGAGGGCACCAGTTATATCAGCTATGCCAATGATTTCTTTAAAGTACTGGCTTCCGGCCATAAAGCCAGCCTGCTGCAAAAAGTATCTGATGCCACCGGCAAAGTGATCTATAACGGGAATGAAGCTGCGGGTATCAGCTCAGGCACTGAAGGCCGTATCAATGACCTGTTTTTTAAAACCAGCAGCCAGTCAGGCCTGACCCTGGTAAATAAAGACAACCTGAATAATGTGGCGGTTACTGCATTTGGCGACTGCCCTGCCCTGCTGGGATCAGCACAGGCCGGCCAGCTGCAATTCACTGAACTGGAAAAAATTATTACCCGGTATAACGAGTGCAAATAGTCACCCCTGTGATTGAACCAACTAAAAGCCCCTGAAAGGGCTTTTTTTTATGTTCAGGCGGCAAACTGTGCAGGAAAGCTGAATGAGATGGTTGTTTCTTTTTTACGGGCGCCTTCCATACTGATATGACCACCGATTTTAGCCGCATCGGGTTCAATGGAACCTACACTGAATGAAAGGGCATACCCGTTGTAGTTATTCCGTTCCTGGATATGCAGCAGGACCATGTCCTTAAAACGATCGGCGGTGATATGGATATCCCCTTCTTTCGAATTCCCGATCACGGCATCCAGCAACTCTTCCAGTACCTGTTGCAATTGTAACGCACCGGCCCCCAGTAACAGGTGCTTCTCCACTTCATTAACAATCCTTGTATTGTGCTGAGCCGCAAACGGCTGTTTCTGATCCACCAGGCTTTTTATCAGCTGGTTAAAAGAAAGAGGAGCCTGGTTATTGCCCGGTGCATTGCGTGTAGTGTCCATAGGGTTGCAGTTATTAGTATTCAAAGGAACAGGATTGATCAACCGGCAGTCCCGGTTTTTTCACTGCATAAAAATAGTACTGTGTGCAGATACATCGCTTTTTTCCGAAGGGAAATTCCGCCGTTTAAAAGTTTTCTCTTTCCGGGCTAAGGGTTTCTGCCCCGGTTTGTAGTGGAACGATTACCTGATCAGTGTTTTAGCTTCTGTTACCAGGCAGGTGCCCAGGGAGATGAGCAATTCCTGGTCTTTACCGGTCAGGGTGACCGTAATATCCTTTTTATTATTATCTGTAAAAACGATCTGGCTGATCTTCTGACCCGTCAGTTTTTGTAATTGGGTGGTGGTGCTGGCAGCATTTTTATAGATAAAATGAAACAATCCTTCACAATTCATGGTACCTGCATTGCGCAGGTTCATTTTCACTTTGGTGCCTTCAAAATGAACGACCGCCGTGGAGTTATTATCAAAACAACGGTTGGCCCCTTCAATGGAAAAAAGAAGGTCTACTTCCTTGCTGTCGGCATCAATCGTAAGGGAAGCACCACTGAAAAACATAAACCCCGTAGAGAGTTTTGTCTCCTTGGTGAAGGGATCTGTTTCCTTACTCAGTTTACATTCCTGAGCCACCGAAAAAACAGGGAAAAGCAAAGCCAGCATCCAGGTTCCTTTCATAGTTCCAAATTGTACTTAAAAATAGCTTTTTTTTCGGGTTGAGTTACAGCGGTTTTTGTTAATTCCCGGGGGAAAAACAAACCGGATCCGGGCAACCGAAAGGCACCACTGGACGTTTTATACTAACTTTAAGGGAGACCAACCCCCTTACTCTCCGCCGGACGGATTCACCTCATGAGAAAGCTGTGTTTTATACTGCTGCTTTACACTTTATTGCCTTTACTGGCAAAAGCCAGTCATATTACCGGCGGGGAAATGTTTTATAATTATGCTGGCTTTAGTGGCGGACTTCACCGCTATAATGTAACGCTTAAACTCTACCAGCGCTGCAACAGTGGCCGTCAGTTCCCGAATCCCGCGATTGTGTCTGTTTTTGACAAAACAACCGGTTTACGTGTACTGGATTTAAACGCACCGATCGGTACACAGGAAACTATCAGTATCACCAACCCGGATCCCTGTATCACCAATCCGCCCACGGTTTGTTATGAAGTGGCCTATTATGATTTCTCCGTTAACCTGCCTGCTTCGGTTTCCGGTTACGTGATTGCCAGCCAGGTTAACTTCCGCATCAATGGTATTAATAATCTCCAGCCGGGTTACAGCAATATCGGGGCATTATATACCGCTGAAATTCCAGGCACCAGTGGCTCAGCCAGTGATCCTGACAATACCAGTGCTTTTTTTACCGGTTCTGACCTGGTCATCGTTTGTGCCAATAATGATTTCAGGTATAGTTTCGCGGCCTTTGATCCGGATGGTGATCAGTTGCGTTATACTTTTTGCGCTGCCTATGCCAGCACCAGCGGCGGTGGTGGCGGCGGGGGTGGCAATACCACTGCACCTGATCCGCCTCCTTTCCCCCAGGTGCCCTATAACAGCCCGGCATTCAGCAGCAACCAGCCTTTCGGCACTTCTGTACAGATTGACCCGAATACAGGACTCCTGACCGGAATTGCCCCCGATGTAGGAATCTATGTGGTAACTGTATGTGTACAGGAAGTCCGGGGGGGAAGAGTGATAGCCACCCAGCGGAAGGATATTCAGATCAATGTGGCCGATTGCGATGTGGCGGCGGCTTCCCTGCGCCCTGAATACCTGCTTTGTAAAGACATCCAGACCATAACCCTGGTCAACCAATCCAGCAGCCCGCTGATTGTAAGCACCACCTGGGAACTGATGGATCAGGCAGACAATATTGTTTTTACCAGCACCAACCCGGTTTTTAATTATACGTTTCCCACTATTGGCCTGTACAAAATAAAACTGGTGATCAACCGCAACCAGTCCTGTTCAGATTCCACCACCGCGATCATCCGCGTTTTCCCTGGTTTTAAACCAGACTTCAGCTCTACCGGTATTTGTTTCGGTAATCCCAGTTTTTACAACGATCAGACCACTTCCGTATACGGGGTGCCTGATTCCTGGCAATGGGATTTTGGTGAATCAACCGATTTTACGGATATCTCCACCCTGAAAAATCCCAGCTATACCTACCCGTTAATGGGGACCAAACAGATCCGGCTGATTGTCACTGATACCAGGGGCTGCCGCGATACAGTCTACAAATCGATTGATATCATAGATAAACCTCCCATCACCCTTGCTTTCAGGGACAGCCTGATCTGTATCAATGACCCGGTAACCTTACAGGCATCCGGCCAGGGAATTTTCAGCTGGACCCCAGTTGTCAATATGGTGAACCCCAATAGTCCCACTCCCGTAGTAACCCCGCTCAGCAGCACCCGTTATTACGTAACCCTGAATGAAGGCGGTTGTGTCAACCAGGATTCAGTCCAGATCAGGGTGGTCAGTTCCGTAAGCCTGCAAACTATGAATGATACGATCATCTGCCAGGGTGATACGATCCGGCTGCGTATCCAATCCGACGGTCTGCAATACCAATGGACACCGGCCGGACAGATCATTGATCCCCTGGTAAAAAATCCGCAGGTCATCACCAATGTGTTCACAAACTACCAGGTGACCGCCAGGATTGGTGGATGTGTGGCGGTTAAACAAATCAGCGTAACCCCCATCCCCTACCCGCTTGTCCGGGCGGGCGCCGATCTCAGCATCTGTTATAATTCCTCCACCATACTCAGGGGGAGCACTGACGGGAATAACTGGCGCTGGCAGCCGGCCACTTTCTTATCGGATGCTGCCCTGCTGAACCCGGTGGCTTCGCCTCCGCGCAGTACCGACTTTATTCTAACTGCAACGGACATACGCGGATGCCCCAAACCGGTCAGTGATACGGTCCGGATCAGCGTGGAACCCCGGATGAACCTGGTGGTAACACCGGATACTTCCGTAGTACTGGGACAGCCCCTGCAACTCAATGCTTCCGGGGCCGCCACCTATCTCTGGTCGCCTCCGGATAACCTATCCTCCACCACCCTTCCTGATCCGGTAGCCTCCTTTACCGCAGAGACACCCAGTTTCAGGTATAAACTGGTAGCCACCAGCGCGGCGGGCTGTAAAGACTCTGCCATAGTAACGGTAAAAGTATTCAAGACGGGGCCTTCCGTGTTTGTACCAACCGGCTTCACCCCCAATAACGACGGGAAAAACGACCTGCTTTATCCCATTGCCGTTGGTATGCGCCGGATCGACTACTTCACCATTTATAACCGATGGGGACAGCAGGTATTCACCACGCAGCGAAATGGCCATGGATGGGATGGGAAAATCAACGGACAGTTGCAGACAACCGCCACTTATATCTGGACAGTAAGAGCCGTGGATTACAATGGGAATATCTATATCCAGAAAGGAACATCCACGCTTATCCGGTAGGACTACTGATCATTTTTCCTGAATCGTTTCCGGATGATCTCCAGTTCAGCATCAGTAAGCGCGGAGGTTTTTTTCAATACGCCAATAAAATAATTCACTTCCTTTTCGCTGGCCGGACAGCCTGTATTTTCACCGGCCTCAGGCCCCTGGCCGGGTTCCCGCATTTTTGAATCTGCCAGCAGGTTCCCTTTCGGATCAAAGATCAGCCAGTAAGGAATGCCCAGTCCCTTGCCGTAGTACTTGTCCATCATGGCTTCAGCACCGGGATTCTCCAGTTGCTTTTTTGCCGCTGACTCATGTACCACCAGGTGGGTGATCACATAGCTTTTATCAAAAAAAGCTTTCACGGAAGGATCATTGAGGCTGGTATCCATTCGATGGCACCAGATACACCAGGAAGCATGAAACATCAGTAATACATTTTTCTTTTGCACCCCGGCCTCTTTCAATGCGGTGGCCAGCACCTCAGTAGCCGGCAGTGGTGCTGCCGGTGACTGGGCGGCCGCGTTTATTAAACACAGATTAAAGATCCCGATTGTAATTATTAAACGCCGCATATCAACCATTTTTAAATTGAATTAAATTCTAACCGCTGTACCGGTGGCGATCACCATCAGCATACTGCCGCCGCTACCAACTGTTTCAAAATCCAGGTCCACTCCAATCACCGCATTGGCGCCGATGGCCTGGGCTTTTTCAGTCAGTTCACGCAGGGCATCTTCCTTGGCCTGTTCCAGCACTTTTTCATAGGTTTTACTCCGTCCGCCGAATACATCACGCAGACCGGCGAATATATCTTTAAAAATATTGGCCCCGATGATACTCTGGGCATTGATCACGCCGAGGTATTCCTGTACGGGTCTTCCTTCCACTACATTGGTTGTTGTAATTAGCATGGTTATTTTTTTAATTGTTCAAAAATAGCGGTTAAATCAGCACGGGTCTCCACCGTAGCCTGCTTTGACATTTCTTTAATATAGGCCAGCCGGTTATCAATATCGGGGTGACTCGCCAGGAACTCGGGCAGCGCCGAAGACGGGGATGCCGCTTTAAGATGGTGGAAAAGATCAGTAAAACCGGCGGGATCGATCTTCCGTTGGGTCAGTATGGACAGGCCATCGAGGTCGGCCTCCTTTTCCAGGCTCCGGGAATAGGTCAGCGATTTCAGGTCATCCGCGTGGTTCACCAATACGGCAGTAACGGATCCCATTTTGCCGAATAAGAGGCTGAGAAAAACTTTAGATCCCATTCTCCTGAATATGGATTTGGTTGCATGCCGGTTATTGACATGGGTGAATTCATGACTGAGTAAGGCGGCCAGTTCAGGATAAGAACCTATTTTATCCAGCAACGCAGAATATACGACAATACGACCACCCGGTAAGGCGAAGGCATTGACCACTTGCTCTTTTACCACTGAAATCCGGATCCGGTAGGCTGTTTCAACATCCAGGGCGGAAAAAAACTCGTTCAAAACACGGCTGGCGGATGTATCCTCCACCATACCACTGGCCATGGCATCGTAAACGGCATCCCCGATCTGCCGCTCTGTTTCAGGCTCAACAGAACCCGCAATTTTTTCCGATAACATCGGCACAAAAAGAAGGTAGAGGGCCAGCAGGATCACCAGGAACCCGGTGAAAAAGAGGAACACCCTTCCTTTGTAACCCGCATTTTTCTTCTTAAACCAGGGTTTGGCCATTTCCTCCTGCATGGCTTTCACCAGTTCGGACGCTTCCTTACCTGTAATACGGAGTTCTTCCCCGGTACTGGTATTCCGGATCAGTGATTCGCCTGAAAACGATTCAAACTGAACGGAAAGCTGATGCATATCCCAACGCAGGGTATGATTGGCCGTATTTTCATCCCGGTAACCGAGGCTGATATGCCGGTCAAATATCAACACACTGGCAGTAACAGGCTCCCCATTCCTGGTTGCGGTATATTGGCCAAAGAAATTTCTCATCAGTCAAATTTAATAAAGGATTGGTAAAGGACACTGTCATCCGGTGTTAAATAAAAGCCCCCTGTTCAAACTTTTAGTACAGAATTTTGTAATTATGCATCTCTATGGTACAGGCGTATAATTTTCTGGCTTCCTGGCAGCTTTTTCCTGAAAAAGGCATTTACGAATTTGGCGAACGTCCGAAAAGCGGTATCTATAAAATAGAAGCCGTTGCTGAGAAAAAAGAATTACAGATCTCCCATAACTGGGTTACCCTGGAAAACAAGGCTTTTTCTTCCGGATACAGGATCAATGCGGATGGGGAACTCAACCCATTTGAAAATCCCGAGCTGGCAGAAAAAGTGCAGGCCCTGATTCCGGATGGTATCACATTTGAGATCCATTTTTATAAAAAGGGGGAAATTGCCCTGCATGTGGTCCATGAGATCATGCCCAATGGTTACCTCCGCATTACCCAGCAAAGCCGCCGACCGGATGGCAGCCCCTATACCAATATGGAGTACTATCATAAACAGATGAGTGTACTCCCCTATTCAGCCTCCGTATCCGGTGCGGTGATCAAACCCACTGAGGAAGGGGTGATTAAACACAAGGCACTTACCGCCATGGAAGAGCAGACCAATATGCAGCTCGACCAGATCCGCAAGCAGATTGAACTGCTGGCCCTGCAGGCTCATGAGATCCAGCAGCGCAAAGAACTCTCCATGATGATCTATAATGCCCGCCTCTCCTTCAAACCCAATATCGGGCAGACCTATTATCTCTACGAGAAAAATGACGGATCCTTTATCCTCTCCCTGGTTTCTCCAAAAGAATGGGGCGCAACCGGCCCATATAAAAAATTTGTGGCCGCCGTTCAGCTGCTGGCCGACCATACCTGGAAAGAACTCTGATCGTTTTTGTATTTTTGCGGCATGACGAAACTCTCCGTAAACATCAATAAGATCGCCACCCTGCGCAATTCCAGAGGTGGCAATAACCCGGATGTGGTTAAAGCCGCTATCGATGTACAGCTTTTCGGGGCTGATGGTGTGACCGTGCATCCCCGTCCTGATGAACGCCATATCCGGTATGAGGATGTACGTCAGATCAAAGAAATCATTACCACAGAATTCAATATTGAAGGCAATTGTACCGAACAGAAATTTGTGGACCTCGTGCTGGAAACAAAACCCGACCAGGTCACCCTGGTGCCGGATGGACTGGGGCAACTGACCAGTGATCATGGCTGGGACACGATTAAAAACAAAGAGTACTTAAGGGATATCATTTCCGTTTTTAAAAAATCCGGGATCCGGGTCAGTATTTTCGTTGACCCGGTGGTGGAGATGGTGATTGGGGCTGCAGAAACAGGAACGGACAGGATTGAGTTGTATACTGAAGGGTACGCAAGACAGTCGGCAATGGGCAGTCGGCAGTTGGCAGTTGCTCCGTATGTGGAGGCAGCTTTAAAAGCGAAAGAGCTGGGGCTTGGGCTGAATGCCGGACATGATCTTGATTTACATAATCTTCAATTTTTTAAGCAACGTATTCCCTGGCTGGATGAAGTGAGTATCGGTCATGCGCTGATCTGTGATGCGATATACCTGGGGTTGGAGAATACCATCCAGTTGTATAAACGTCAACTGCAATAGAGAAACATTATTGTACCAAATAATGCTTTATCCCCGCAAGTAATACACATGTCATCAAAGAACCATATTATAAATGCCTATGATAAAACTGCGGAAGCTTATGCGAATAGTTACAAGGATGAATTGTATGGCAAGCATACAGACCGCATTTTACTGAAAGCATTTGCCACAGAAACCGCCGGTAAAGGAAGGATTATGGACTTCGGTTGTGGTCCGGGGCATACCACCGGTTACCTGTTTCAAAATGGGTTAAAACAGGTGGAGGGTTCTGATATTTCGCCGGGCATGGTGACAGTTGCCAAAAAGCTGAATCCCGCTATTCCGTTTGGCGTACTTGATATGTTACAACCGGATATACCCGATAATAGCTTTGCCGGGGCAATCGCCTTTTATTCCATCGTACATTTTCCGGTAACTGCACTACCCACTGTTTTTTCAGAAATCCGCCGGGTGCTGAAACCGGGGAGCCCTTTTTTATTTTCATTTCATGTTGGCAATAATGTCGTACACCGGGATGAATTCCTTGGGGAAGCGGTTGATATGGATTTTTATTTCTTTGAAACAGAAACCATCGCCGGAATACTGAAACAAACCGGTTTTGACAACACTGATATCCTGGTAAGGGACCCCTATCCTGAAGTGGAATATCCAAGTAAAAGGGCCTATATCTGGACCCATACCAATAAATAAAGGGCCATTTACCCGAATACATTGTTGCACCTGTTTCAATGGTCAGTCAGCTGACCAAAATCATCCTTTTTACCGCCCCGGTCAATACGCTACGTAACCAAGGTTACATTTCCCTACTCACCAATTGTTTTCTTTTGCACTATCAAACAGCGTAAAAGGCCATTTTAACCCTTCAACCTGTCAACTTATCAACCCTTCAATTTGTCAACCAACATGAAGTACATTGTAATAGGAGCTGTAGCCGGGGGAGCCAGTGCCGCCGCCCGCCTGAGAAGATTAAACGAGAAAGCCGGGATCGTGATTTTTGAAAAGGGGGAATATATCTCCTATGCCAATTGCGGCCTGCCTTATTATATCGGCGATGTGATCAGTGACCGGAATAAACTCTTCGTTCAGACAGCCTCTTCATTCCGGACCCGGTTTAATATAGATGTACGTATCTCCACCGAGGTTACTGGTATTGACGCACTGACTAAAACAGTTACCGCTAAAAACCTTCTGACCGGTGAGATTTATACGGAGAAATTCGATAAACTGGTGCTCTCTCCGGGTGCAGAACCCATCCGTCCCCCTTTACCAGGTATAAATCTGCCCGGTATTTTCACCCTAAGGAATGTGACAGATACTGATTTTATCAAGCAATACGTGGATCAGCATAAAAAAGGGCGTGCCGTGGTGATTGGAGCCGGGTTTATCGGGTTGGAAATGGCGGAGAACCTGCATGACCTGGGGATGAAAGTCAGTATTATTGAAATGGGTAACCAGGTACTTGCTCCTGTTGATTTCCCGATTGCCGCAATTACCCAGCAACATATCCGCAGTAAAGGAGTGGATCTGCGGTTGAACAGTGCTGTTACCGGTTTTGAAAAAGAAAATGACACATTGAAGGTTTTACTGAAAGACGGCACCGTACTTGACGCAGATGTGGTCATCTTATCGATTGGTGTTCGTCCAGATACCAGGCTGGCTGCTGCGGCCGGGCTTGACCTCGGACCGGCTAAAGGAATTTGGGTGAATGAGTACCTGCAGACCTCTAACCCGGATATTTATGCCGTGGGAGATGCCATCGAATTCAGGAACCCGGTTACCGGACAGTCCATGAATACCTACCTGGCCGGTCCTGCCAATAAACAGGGACGGATCGCTGCAAATAATATAGTACTCGGCAATAAACATCTTTATAACGGATCCATCAATACGGCCATTGTAAAAGTATTTGATATGACGGTTGCCACAGCAGGTACTGCCAGCAAACACTTAAAAGCGGCCGGCATTAATCATGTGGTATCCACGAATCACAGTGGTTCGCATGCCGGTTATTATCCCGGTGCAAAACAGATGAGTATCCAGATTGCATTCTCACCGGAAAATGGCCGTCTGTACAGTGCACAGATTGCCGGTTATGACGGCGTGGATAAACGTATAGATATGCTTGCGTCTGTTATCAAAAACAAGGGTACGATCTATGACCTCATTGAATTTGAACATGCCTATGCCCCACCCTACTCTTCCGCCAAAGACCCGGTAAACATGGCTGGATTTATTGCCGAAAATATCCTGCTCGACCGCCTGAATATTTTTTACTGGAATGACCTGGGTGATGGGGATGACAACAGTTACCTGCTGGATGTACGGACCAGGGCTGAATTTGAAGCAGGGCATATTGAAGGTGCGGTAAATATCCCGGTGGATGAGATCAGGAACAGGTTAGATGAAATTCCGACAGGCAAACGAATTGATATTTATTGCGAAGCCGGCTTACGGGGCTACCTGGCCAATCGTATTCTACGCCAGAACGGATTCAATGAAGTGTTTAATTTATCCGGTGGTTATATCCTCTGGAAAGCCTGTGTGGCAGAATCTGCAAAAGCAACACTGAAACCTGCTGCGGCACTGGCCTAACCGGTTTTTGATTGAATAAAGTTGGTCATCTCTTTTATTCGGGCAGGGTTAAACCATTCAATTTCACGGTCTTTTCTGAACCAGGTCAGTTGCCTTTTGGCATATTGCCGGGTATGTGTTTTAACCAGATCAATGGCGTTTTCCAGGCTGGTCTTTCCATCGAAGTAATCAAATATTTCACTGTATCCCACTGTCTGCAACGCATTCAGTTGCCTGAATGGAAACAGTGAGCGGGCTTCTTCCACCAACCCGGCGGCAATCATCAGATCCACCCGGTGATGAATATGCTGATGAAGTATTTCTTTGGGTAAGTCAAGGCCGGTTTTAATGATTTTGAAATCGCGGCTGGCTTTACGGGCAGTGCGGAAACTTAAAATGCTGTTGCCAGTTGAAAGGATGACTTCAAGCGCGCGCATCATCCGTTGCGGATTTTGTATTTCGCCTTTTTCATAAAACAAGGGATCTTTCTCCCTGACCTGCTCCTGCAACCAGGGTAACCCATTCACTTCAAATCCTTCAATCACCTGCTTCCGGATATCCGGATCGGTTTCGGGGATGGCATCCAGCCCTTCACAAAAAGCACGGATATATAAACCCGTCCCACCCACCATAATCACGGTATCCTTTTTCTTAAATATTTCTTCCGTCCTGGCTAAGGCGAAATGTTCAAACCCGGCCGCTGTTATTTCTTCCTGGATACTGTGAGAAGCAATAAAATGATGGGGAACAGTTTTCAGTTCTTCTTCAGAAGGTCTTGCCACCCCGATCTTCATTTCCCGGTAACATTGCCTGCTGTCTGCCGATATGATTTCCGTACCAAACAGTTGAGCGAGATGAATAGCCACAGCCGTCTTCCCCGAAGCAGTAGGCCCCGTAATGATGATGACTGTTTTATCCGCTGATGTATGCACCTTGTAAAATTAAATGTTCTGTTTGCATAATCGCTAATTTCATTGTCATCCTGTGCAGGACTCCGGTGTATAAGGGAGGAGGTATCGAAGGAGAAAAAGCCCCGGCATAGCCAGGGCTTTCAATACGGTTATTTTATGTGTGGTTACACTATTTCTTCTTCATCCCCTGTGGCTTCTTCTTCCAGCCCTACATCTTCTCCTTCTTCATCTTTCTCCGCAAATCCTTCCCCCACCTGGGTCAGGTCATATTTTTCCTCGATATCGGCAAATTTTTCGCCCAGTAAACCCTTGGTACCATATTGACTGGGCGCAATGCCTTCGGTACGTACGACGGCGGGATAAGTCAGCTTGGGATTTTCTTCCTTCGATACATTGATCAGTTCCACGAGGAAACCCCAGTTTTTATTAAAATCGTAGAGATAAATAAAGCGCTGGTTGGGATCCTTGATTTCAGAACCGATCGTGGTTTCCTCCATCAGCAGCGGGGCTACTTTATAATCCTTTTCATATGCTTCCAGGGAAATCTCCCGGCCGCGGAGCCAATGATCATTACTGCGGAAAAAAGTGGCCTTGTGCTTATTATCAAACTCGTATGACTTCAGGATAATTTCATGCAAATCCTTAAAGGTCTGTGTATGACGAACCACGACATCACGGTACACGCTTTCGTCTTCCTCAAAATAAATCCTGAATTTTAGAATGGCCATACCACAAATTTAAGATTAATCGCCGTCAGTGGAAATTTTGCTGCTGAATTATTTTACCCGTTCCAGGCCCATAGCGGCCGCTTTTTCGAGCATAAAGGCAAAAGCCGCATCGTAGGTATTGGGGATAAGTCCGTCCAGCATCGCGTCTTTCAGGGCATCTTTGATAATACCCACCGGTTTTGAAGGTGACAATCCGAATGTTTCCATGATTAATTCACCCGTAATCGGCGGTTGCCAGTTACGCACATGGTCTTTTTCTTCCACTTCCTTGCAACGTTCCCTGACCAGCTGGAAGTTTTCCAGGAACCGTTTTACTTTCTGTTTATTCTTTGATGTTATATCCGCTTCACAAAGCATCATCAGGCTGTCAAAATCATCTCCTGCGTCAAAAAGCAGTCTGCGTATCGCTGAATCTGTTATATTTTCTTTGGTCAGGCTGATCGGGCGCAGATGCAGTTCCACCAGCTTTTTAACCAGCCTCATTTTTTCATTCTGAGGCAGTTTCAGTTTGCCGAATATTTTAGGCACCATACGTCCACCCACCGCTTCATGCCCGTGAAAGGTCCAGCCATGTCCTTCTTCAAATCGTTTGGTGGCCGGCTTGGCAATATCATGCAGGATGGCCGACCAGCGTAACCACAGATCGGTTGTTTTTGCGGAGAGGTTGTCCAGCACCTGGAGTGTATGATAAAAATTATCCTTATGCCCCAGTCCGTCTTTGTACTCGGCACCGGCCAGTTCCACCATGGGCGGGAAAATAAGTTGCAATAACCCGCATTTATATAAAAGATCAAACCCCACAGAAGGTTTGGGTGCGAGGATAATTTTATTCAGTTCATCGGTTATTCTTTCCTGTGAAATAATCCGGATGCGGCCGGCATTGTCTATGATCCCCTGCCAGGTTTTCTCCTCGATGGTAAACCCAAGCTGGGTGGCAAAACGGATACCCCGCATCATCCGCAACGGATCATCACTGAAGGTCTGGGCAGGTTCGAGTGGTGTCCTGATAATTTTCTGTTCAAGATCCCTGCGGCCATCAAAGGGATCCACCAGTTCTCCGAAATTCTCCGGGTTCAGACTGACCGCCATCGCATTGATCGTGAAATCGCGGCGGTCCTGGTCATCCGCAAATGTCCCGGGTTCCACAAAGGGTTTACGTGAATCCAACTGATAACTTTCTTTACGGGCACCAACGAATTCAAGATCAAAATCATGATCAACCCGGATATGAGCGGTTCCGAAATTTTTAAAATAATCCACCCGGGGAACCGGCGAAAACCGGGTGGCTACTGCATGGGCCAGTTCAATCCCATCCCCGAGACATACAAAATCAGCATCCTTTGTGCTACGTCCCAGCAGTTTATCCCTGACAAATCCCCCGATTAAATAAACAGGTATACCCAGGTTTTCACCAGCCCTGGCAATTTTTTGTAAAAGAATCATTTCCTTTTCAGTACAGGGAATCATCATTTTACAAAAATACCAATGTAAATGCAAAATCGCAGTATGTAAGAATTCATCGTTTTCATTCTTTTCCCAGCACTTCCAGTAACTGTTCTTCACGGATGCCGAAAGCGCATTTAAAATGGGATTCAGGGCAGGCTTTCCGGCCATGCAATCCGCAGGGCCGGCATGGTAACAATGCCGTGGTTTCTATAATAAATTTTTTATCGGAGAGAGGGCCAAAACCGAATCCGGGTAATGTGGAGCAGTAGACCGCTGTCACCGGTGCATTCATGGCTGACGCAAAATGCATCGGTGCTGAATCATTTACATAATTCATTATCGCTCCCTGCTGAAGGGCTGCAGATTCAAGGTAATCATATTTTCCACAGAGATTCTGAATACCGGGGTGACGGCTGCCTGTGCGGATTGATTCTGCCAGTGCTGAATCACCTGGTCCGCCAATGAGAAACACCGGGTAATTATGCGATAACTGATCCAGGAATGAAATCCATTTTTCAGCCGGGTATTGCTTGGTAAACCAGACAGAAGCCGGGGCAATCACGAGATAAGGTTGCTCCTTAAGCCCGGCCACTTTTGCATAGGCTTCCTGTGACGGGTATAACTTTGGACGTTCAGGTATTGCATCTGTAAGTTCCCGGATCAGTAACTGGTTACGGTCTGTTTCATGCAACTGATTTTCCCCGGTACTGATAATATGCTTTACCCGGCGGGTGAATAAAAAACTGAACGGATTTTTATCGAACCCGATTTTCATTTTAGCTTTTGAAAAGGCGGTGAGAAATCCGGAAGCGGCAAAACGCTGAACATTGATCACCGCATCATACCTGTTTTTCCGGATAGCTTTGAGTAAGCGGAAAAGGCTGGCATATTTTTCCTTTTTTTTATCCCAGATTAAAACTTCCTGAATAAAAGGGTGCCCCTGCAACAGGTTTTCATTTCCTTTACGCAGGAGAAAATCTATCCTGGCAGAGGGATAGTGCTTATGCAGTTTTTCAATAATGCCTGTTGCGAGAACCACATCCCCTATAAAGGCTGTTTGAATGACAAGAATACGCTGCATAACTATAAAAGTAGATAAAAGTCAGGAACGGAGAATTACGGGCGGTCCTTGCGGATTCCATTTTACCACGGCGGATGGCTGTGCCGGAACCAGGTCATTTCTCCGGTATTCCACAATATAATCCACACCCCTGCAGATTTCAGGATCGATTTCAGTATAGTTACGGGGAGGCGGATTTCCTGAAATATTGGCGGAAGTCGAGACAAGTGGTTTACCCAGTCTTTTTACCAGGTGCCGGCAAAAAATTTCTTTTACCACCCGGATAGCGATACTGCCATCATTGCTTACCAGGTTATCCGGAAACCCCAGGGCTCCATCAAAAACAATGGTTGTTGGTTTTTGTAACTGTTCCAGGTAATCATAAACGGCTGGATCCGGGGCAGCCACATACTCATTCAGCGATCGCTCATCTGCCAGTAAAACGATCATGCTCTTATGCTCTTCCCGTTGCTTTAGCCGGTAAATCCGTTGAATGGCTTTCTCATTGGTCGCATCACACCCGATACCCCAGATAGTATCGGTGGGGTAAAGTATCAGTCCGCCGGTACGCAGTACCTGCAGGCATTGTTCGATATCCTGTTCAAATTCCATCAGCAATTTTTATAGACATTATAACTGCCGCTGCCCGTTTTGCATCATAGCCAATATTCATGGCGCAAAGATAATCCCTCACTTCGTTTCTGGATGCAAGGCTTCTACGTAGTTCCCAATCACCTAATCTCCAATATCCCAATCCCCTTTTAGCTTATTTTCGCATCAAAACCGTCACAATGAAAGAACTTATTCTGGAAGCCTGGGCCAATCGTGAGTTATTAAAAGACAACAAATACACGGATGCGGTAAGAGCGGTCATCGAGGAAGTAGATAAAGGAAGATTAAGAACAGCCTCTCCGGTGGAGCATGGCTGGGAAGTTAATGAATGGGTAAAACAGGCCATCCTGCTGTACTTTGGTATTCAGCAGATGCAGACATGGGAAGTGGCCCCATTTGAATTTTATGACAAAATGTTGCTCAAGAAGAATTATAAAGAACTCGGCGTACGAGCTGTGCCTCATGCCGTTGCACGCTACGGAGCCTACCTTGCCAAGAATGTGGTGCTGATGCCTTCCTATGTGAATATCGGGGCTTATGTGGATGAAGGAACCATGGTGGATACCTGGGCTACTGTGGGCAGTTGTGCCCAGATCGGCAAGGGGGTGCACCTGAGTGGTGGCGTGGGAATCGGGGGTGTGCTGGAGCCCCTGCAGGCTTCTCCGGTGATCATTGAAGATGGTTGTTTTATCGGCAGCCGTTGTATAGTGGTGGAAGGAGTGATCGTGGAAAAAGAGGCTGTACTGGGAGCCAATGTGGTGCTGACCCAGTCCACCAAAATCATTGATGTAAGTGGCCCGGTGGCATTTGAAATGCGTGGCCGTGTGCCTGCCCGCAGTGTGGTGATTCCCGGTTCGTATACCAAGAAATTCCCGGCGGGCGAATATGGAGTTGGCTGTGCCCTGATCATTGGTCAGCGCAAGCCCAGTACGGATCTGAAAACAAGTCTGAATGATGCACTGCGTGACTTCAACGTAAGTGTCTGATGCGAAAAATGAAATTGAACAGGATTCTACGATAAATATTCGTCTTCTGATTTAAAATATTGATTCGTTGAATTTATTCATTCCTTATATTTGCACCCCCAAGGCCGGATGAAACCCCGGAATTCAGTCTTAACAGGTTGAAAACCAGGTTTCAGAAAACCCAGGAGGATGCCCGGGTGGCGAAATTGGTAGACGCACCGTCTTCAGGTGGCGGCGTTCGAAAGGATGTGCTGGTTCGAATCCAGTCCCGGGCACAAAGACCCTGGCGCGATAGCGCCGGGGTTTTTTATTGGAACAAACGGCAAGCTTGCTTG
>CAZFLL010000057.1:0-25385 GCA_964519865.1 uncultured Chitinophaga sp.
GGTTTTTCATAGGATATTGGATTTTAAAAACGGGGCTGAATTTCTATTCCGGCCCCACTTTTTTTTATATAGGGCTTCACTTTTTAACCCTGTGGGTTTTATTCATTTACAACAATTCAAGTCGGTAGTTAGTAGTCGGTAGTTAGTAGTCAATACACCTACTAAGAAAGTTTCGTATAAACCGGAACAGTTGTCGGATGTCAGGTGTCAGTTGTCAGTCAACAGCCCCTCCTAAGAAAGCTATTTATAAACCTTATAAACATTGCTTTAAGCCTCTTTCTGCTTTAGTGCATTATAAACCTTCTAAACCCTTCGTTCAGCCTCTTTCTTCTCAAAATAATCCATAATCATCACAGCCTTTGCCTGCCCCACCTGCTTAGCCAGTTCTTTCAATGAAGCTTCGCTTACTTTTTTTACTGATCTGAAGGTTTTCAGCAGGGTTTCCGCCGTGGATTGACCGATGCCGGGAATGTCTTCCAGTTCATTTTTAAAAGTGCCCTTGCTGCGTTTCTGCCGGTGGAAGGTGATCCCAAATCGATGCACTTCATCGCGGATCCGGCGGAGGAGTTTTAAAGTGGGACTGTTATAGGGAAGTTTGACCGACTGGGTATCGCCGGTAAAGAAAATTTCCTCTTCATTTTTGGCCAGTCCGACGAGGGTGGTTCTCCCGCTCAGTCCCAGTTCAGTTATGGCTTCATTAGCGGCGCTTAGCTGCCCTTTGCCGCCATCAATGACAACCAGCTGGGGAAAATCCTGGCCCTCTTCTGAGAGGCGTTTATAACGTCTGTGGACAGCCTCTTTCATGGTGGCAAAATCATTGATGCCTTCCACCGTTTTAACATTAAAATGCCGGTAATCCTTTTTGGAGGGCTGCGCATTCCGGAAACAGACCATGGCAGAAACCGGGTAACTGCCCTGGAAATTGGAGTTATCGAAGCATTCGATATGAACCGGTGTTTCGGGGAGACTGAGTTCCTGCTGCAGTTGCTGCAATAAAGCCAGCCCGGAATCCAGTTTCGCGTTTAACCGTAATCGTTCTTTGGCCTGCAGTTCATCTATAAAATAACGGGCATTTTTTTCCGCCAGCTCCAGCAGTTTCTTTTTATCCCCGCCCTTTGGCACGGTCAGTACCACATCCCCTTCCGGGAATTCAATCGGGAAGGGCACTACTATTTCTTTGGCATCACTGTTAAAGGTACTGCGCAGGGTGGCCACCGAGTAAGCCAGCACTTCTTCAGCCGGCTCATCCAGCGGGGTCTCCACTTTATTGGTCTGCGTTTGTATGATCGCGCCGTTGCGTACCATCAGGTAGTTGACATAAGCGATCTCTTTTTCCTTGATCAGGTAGAATACGTCCAGGTCACCGGCTTTCATTCCGGCTACCACGGAGCGTGACTGGTAGTTTTCCAGGTATTCTATTTTCTTCCGGACCAGTTCCGCTTTTTCAAAAGCCAGGTTGCCGGCCTGTTCTTTCATTTCTTCCCTGAAATGCCGGATCACCGGTGCCAGGTTACCACGCAGCAGGTTGCGCAGCTGCCCGATATTCTCTTTATAGTCCTCCAGGGTCTGCAAACCTTCACAGGGTCCTTTGCAGTTCCCGAGATGGTATTCCAGGCAGACCTTGAATTTCTTTTTTTCAATATTGGCCGCACTCAGGTTGAGGGTGCAGTTACGGAGCTGGATAGTCTGTTTGATAAATTCCAGCAACTCACGGACCCGTTTGACCGAAGTATAGGGTCCCAGGTATTCGGAACCGTCATTCTTTTTCTGCCGTGTGAGAAATACACGGGGAAAAGGTTCGTTTTTGATCACGATAAAAGGATAGGTTTTATCGTCCTTCAGGTTAATATTGAACCGGGGCTGGTATTGTTTGATCAGGGAATTTTCAAGCAGGAAGGCATCCTGTTCTGACCCCACGATGGTAAACTCGATCCGGGCGATCCGCTGGACCAGTTCATGGGTTTTGTAGGTGGTAAAGGTCTTGGAGAAATAGGAACTCACCCGCTTGCGCAGGTGCTTGGCCTTGCCCACATAGAGCAGTTCATTCCCGCTGTCAAAATATTTATAGATGCCCGGTTGCGCGGGAATCGTAGCGGCAATTTGTTGAAACTCGGCGGCGGTCATTGGTTATTGTCTTCATTCCAGGTAACCCGGTTGGTCGTGGTGATTTCCGGCTGTCCGGGTTGCTGGGTGCTCGTAACGATCAGGAAACTCTTATCCGTTCTCCAGAGCATTTTCTTCTCCAGGAATCCATCCCGGTTGTTAATGATGCGGTCAACAATGATATTGGTGACCGGGTTATTGCCATCTTCTTTCACCTGCTGGCTGACCAGCAGTTCAATACTCTTGATCTCTTCTTTCTTCGGATCAATCGGGGTATAGGTCAGGATCACCCGGCGGGAAGTGGTATCGTACATTTTATCCTCGTTAAACCGTGCGGCAATTTCAGGATCCGAGAGGTCCGGGAGTTCCAGGAATTCACGGGCGATTTCCCTGAATTTTTCCCGGGGAATATAGTTTGTGTCGGCATGAAGGCTGTCTGTTGAAATCACCTGTACAATTGAATAGAGAGAGGTATCCACATGGGCCACCTGTTTCTCTACCAGGGAAACCACCGAAACAAAACCTTTGCTTTCTGCTTTCTTTTTTTCCTTGCAGGAAAACAGGAAAAGGGCCAGCAAGGGGAGCCCGGCAAGGATCAGTTTTTTCATGCCCTAAAATTAAGTAAACAGCCTTAACCAGCAGGGATTAAACAAAAATCCCGCTTGTTAAAAAAGCGGGATTTAGTATAATGAGTTATGTAACGGATTAGCGATTGAGCATAATACCCAGTTTCATCCCGTAATCAAACAGGTGTTCCTGTACCGGGTATTCTTTTTTGAAACTGGACATGGTCTGGTAACGTACCTGCGGTCCGACTCTCCAGGCAGTTTTGCCCACTTTGAATCCGGCAAAAGCTTCCATCCCGGCGTTGATATTCCATTTCCTGGTCAGGGAAGGAACTTCCATATAATTCTTGTAATCGGTGGAGATCACATAAGCCCGGTTGCCCAGGATATAAGTAGGTTGCAGGGTAGCGGCCACTCCCAGGGAAGCCCTGCGGGTTTTAAACGCTTTATATTCCAAACCGACAGGAGCAGAAACGGAATAATAGAAATTCCTCAGCCAGTTGGCTTTATTCGCCCTGTTCACCCCCACGATCCGGTAATTGGTAACCCTGGATACCGTATTGGTTCCGCCATAGTCATTGCTGAGCGCCACGGTAGCCAGTTCACTGGGGTAACTGTAGGCATAGATATCATACTTGCTGATATTAAACTGGATGCCTGATAACAAGGAAAACCGTTTTGACAGGGGTAGAGCCATGGAAAATCCAAGCTGCAATCCCATATCGGGCCGGTGGGTAACGATATTATTCAGATCGGGCGAATAAGCAAGCGTGGTCTGGCTCATATTCGTACGGGCTGAATTGATAAATTGTTTGTTTTCGTTCAGTTTACGGTAAGTCACCGTTGGCGTGATATAAATCTGCCATTTTGTTTTCCGTGATTTGCGGGCGTACTGGTATGAATTGATCACGCTTTCAATAGTCAGCGGGTAAAAATCTTCTCTTTTGATTTCTGCCACGGTTACTGCCTGTATTTCTTTTTCAGCTGCCCCGGATGGATCACTAACGAGGTCTCCCGCGATAGATGGAACGGGATCAGAGACCACTACCACCTGTGGAGTAACTATACTCTCAGGCTGCCTGGCTGGCCGGCTGATTACAGCGGGTGTCTTTGCAGGACTGGCCTGGGCGGGCGGGAGTATGGTGCTGATATTTTCAAGACTGGTTCTGGCCGGGGCAATGGCTACCGCACTGGCGTTCTCCGGATTGCTGGTATAAAGTTCAGGGCTGTCCCAGCTTTCAGTGGCCAGGAAGATATTTTTTTCATGGTTGCCTGGTGAGGCAATCGGGACCTTAGTTGATTTATTGGCTTTGGGAGGAATAACAATTTCAACGGATGTGGCAGGAGTAGTTTTTTTCTGGCTGACTGTCGCCTGCGCGATACCGGGTTGGGTTTTCTTTCCGCCAGTGGAAGTAAGCATCACCCAGGTGACTGTCCCGGTGGTCAGTAATAAAAGAGCGAGCCAGAGTCCATGCCAGCGTCGGCGTGTATGCAGCGAGGTATGGATGCCTTTCCAAACGTTTTCAGAAGGGAACATCCGGTACTGGTCAGCATTCTGCTTCAGAAACCGCTCGAAATCGTTATTGTTGAAATTACTCTCCATAAACCAGTCAGCAATTAAGGGTACGTTTGTGATGATCAGCGGCGGCTTACTGCGGCCAGCCAGTTAAACTCCTGTTTTGGTTTGTGTAAAATTCTTTTTCTGATTAAAATATCCTCCAACATGGCTTTGGCGCGGGTATACTGGCTGCGACTGGTACTTTCCTCGATGTCAAGCATATTCGAAATTTCCCGGTGACTGTACCCTTCCACTGCATACAGGTTAAGTACAGTACGGTAACCAATCGGTAATAACCGGATACATTCCACCACCTGTTTTGCCTGAATAATCGCCGGTACTGATTCTTCCCTGACCTGGACACCTGTTGCATGAATAATATCCACGCTTTCATTGAACTTCTTGTTCTTCTTCAGGATATTGATACAGGTATGAACCATTATCCGCCGGATCCAGCCCTCAAAAGCCCCCCGGTTTTCAAACGTGTGAATCTGTAAGAAAACCTTTATAAAACCTTCCTGGAGCATGTCTTCCGCATCTTCCCGGTTCTGAGCAAAACGATAGCAAACAGCCAGCATTTTGGAACTGTACCGGTTGTACAATTCACGCTGAGCCGCGGCCTCATTTTTCAAACAACCTTGTAAAATGGCTTCCTCGGTCATAACTACCCTTTGGTTGCCTGTAAATTAGACATTTTTTCCTAACGGATGCTGCACCGTTAAAGAAATATCCGGTTAAAATTGTGGAAGAACGGGGGTTTTTACGGAAAACCGGCGGAGGAAGCAGGTAGCCGGCAGTGGGCAGTCGGGAGTCGGGAGTCCTCCTTCGCCAAGGCTTCGGAGGATAAATCGGCAGTCCATTCTAAGAAATACTGGCTAAACCCTATAAACCCTTCTTTCGGACAATTTCTTCTTTCAAGCTCTCATAAACGCTACTATTTGCCTCCCTATGCTTTAGGTCATTCTAAACCCTGCTTTAGGGCATTCTCAACCCAAAAAAGAAAGGCTGCCATTTCAGTGACAGCCTTTCCGGGGGAACTAGAAGCTACTTCGTAGTGCCAATATAAAATTCCGCCCCGGTGCCGAAAAACCAGATGCGAAATAACGATAGTTGCGGTCCAGGATATTTTCAACTCCTGCCTGGATGGTCAGGTATTTTCTGATCGTGTATGAACCACGCCAGTTCAGGGTAAGCCAGGAAGGCATACCATCAACTGTGGCATACTGCCCGTTGTCTTCCCCGTCAGGATTATAATCTTTGATCTTTTTCCAGCCATTGAACTGCATAAAGAATTCTGTATTGAATTTCTGAGCAGTATAGGTAAGGGATGACTTGCCAAATACCGGGGGAATATGATCCAGCGGTTTTTTGGTTTTATCGGGATTAATAAAACGGCCATAGGTCTGTGTGATCGTATTATCCCAGGTTAAGGACTTACACAACTCGACCCTTAATCTTGCATTCAGTCCGCGGACAAAGGCTTTATTTACATTCTGGTTGGCATAGACCGCAGACATCACCCCGTTGTACAATACCGAATCCTGTCCGTTCAGTTTGAAAGGAGCCAGGGTGATGGCATTGCGGAACAGGGTATAAAATCCAGTGAGTTCAAAACGTACTTTATTTTTCACATTGTATACAAGTCCCAGGTCGAAATTATACGTGTACTCAGGATTGATATCCGGATTGGGCGTTACCAGTCTCCGCGTCGCAGAACTGGATTCAAAGATCCGGGCCGCATCATCGATGTTGGGTGCCCTGAAACCGGAAGACAGACTGCTGGTGAACCTGAATTCATCGGATGGCATAAATACCAGGCCTGCATTCCCGGTTACTGCTACCGGTTTTTGTTTAAACTCAGTAAAGGGGAAATTAAAAAATGAATTATCACTGATCGTGGAATGCAGGCTGACGGTTTGTACCCGCAAGCCATCATTCAGAACCAGTTTCCCGTTCTTTGATTTCAGCAGATGCTGGGCATAGGCGCCAATAAAATTCATATTGTTATCGCCATTGGGATAACGGGTATCAAGTTTGCTGACAACCCCGGTGGTCAGGTTGGTACGGTCAGCCACCGAAACCAGGTCATTTAACTGGCCATCAATACCGATACTTAATTCATTCCGGCCTCTGAGAATTCTTCCATCGATTGTAAACCCGATGACCTTGATATGTTCCCGGCGGCTGTCAAAACGGTCATACCGGCGGTATTCCCGCTGCTGGCGGCTTTCTTTAATATCCTGGTAACTGAGGATGGCTTTCAGTTCATCCAGGAAACCGGCTTTGGACACATTCAGTTCATAGGAACCCATAATGCGTGTCTGCGGACCATAATACCATTCCGCATAACGAAGAGTGGTGCCGATCGATCCGCCGAAATTGCGGGTATCCTGCAGACGGTCATAGCGGGGCACATCAGTGGAACTGGAGTATTGAAGGTTTAGCCGGTGACTTACTTTGTCACTTTGTTTAAGCAACAGTTTCTGGGTGATATCCCATTGACTGTACCCGGAAAATTTCTGCACCCGGGTATCTTTATTGGGAACCACATTATCTATCCCGTTTACGGTTTCGATATAATAAGAACGCCGGCCGAAATTGGGGTATTTATCCGGGTAGTTACCCCCCATTTTCATATCCCCGAACTCGCTGAACGTGTAGGACTGCAGCCAGGCCAGTTTTTGTCCGCCGATACTGAGATCCGCATGACCTGTTTTTTCCTGGCTGGCGGTACTGTAGCGGGCAAAGCCGGAACCTTTGAACAATGTTTTACCTTTAGTGGCCAGTTGTGGGGACTTGGTCCGGAACTGGATGGCCCCGCCCAGGGCATCACTGCCATGTATAGTCGAAGAAGGACCATACATCACTTCCGCTCTTTCCAGCATATTCTGGTCAACCGTAATCACGTTCTGCAGGTGACCGGCCCGGTAAATGGCATTGTTCATCCGGACGCCATCCACGATCAGCAACAAGCGGCTGGCTTCGAAACCGCGTACTATCGGGCTGCTGCCACCCTGCTGACTTTTTTGTACAAATACATTCCCGGTATTGATCAGGAGGTCACCGGTATTCTGGGCATTATAACGGGCTATGATGGCCGCGGTGATCACATCAATTTTCTGGGCCAGGTTTTTTTTCTTCTCCACGAATTTATTGGAATAAACCACCGCCTCTTCCAGGTTTTTGGTGGTGGTATCTTCCTGTGAATAGGCATACACACCCGTATACAGCAATGCAATGAGCAATGCACTCTTTCTCATAAAAGTTTGTTTAAACGTAAAAAATAGAATTAAAGCAGTGCTGACAGTTGCTGCTGCGGGGGAGGTGTATTTACGTCCAGGATTGCAGTAAGCAGGTTGGTTTCCGGGGAAATAGTAATAGCCGTTTCAGAAGCAGACCGGAAAATAACCGGGTCCTGCGGATCGAAATAGAGTTGTTGCAGGGATTTGAATACCTGTATGACCGATTGCTGGTTACTGGTATGGGAGGACTGCTGCCTTTGCTGCAGGCTGGTTTCCTTTTCATCAAAATGGCCGGTAAAATAATACAGGCCATTTATCCGTTCCTGGCTTTTGATGTCAAACATTTTCCCGTCCACAAAAATCTCCCTGCTGTCCATCCAGTGTACTTCGTTTTCAGGGATCCGGAGTTGTACCAGGGCTGAGTTTTCTTCCAGCCGGTCATGACTGTTCCATTTGATCTCCCATTTGCCCATGTCGGTGATGACAATGAACAAAAGCGGGATCAGTACCGGCAGCAACAGCAGTATGCTTATAGATTGTCGGGTTCTGTTTCTTCGCATGCCCTTCAAGGGTTTATCTCTTCGGCCTGATCAGGCTGTCTGCCGGGTATTTTACTTCCATGGCATCCATCACAGACTGGGCCCATCCGGTTAGTTTTTCTTTTTCAATGCTGGTCAGCCGGGCATCTTTATGTGTCCAGGTATAGGAATTCAGCGGCATTTCCCCTTCTTTAATCTGTTTCATCACTTCTTCCATTTTCCGGTGCTGGTAGAAGGCGGGGCGGTTGGTGAATTCGTCAAAATTGATTTCCTTTTTACCATCTTTCACGTGATCACTCATCCACCAGTCAACGGGTTGCAGGGTGGCATACCAGGGATAACGGGTATTGTTGCTATGACAGTCATTGCAGGCTTTGGCCAATATGGTTTTGACATCCGCAGGTACCGCATAATTATTGCCGATATAATTGGGCTGGGGTCCTTTATTTGTATTCTTTTTCGGGTGGATAAACTGAATCACCACCAGCGCGGCCAGTAATACAAGTAAGATTTTCTTAAACATACTGGTAAGTTTTAAGGTTAATCTGTCAATATATCACCTGTCATTTCTTTCGGAACAGGTAATTGCATCATCTTCAGAATAGTGGGAGCCAGGTCGCCGAGTTTTCCGGGTTTAATTGTCCCTTTCCATTCCTTGTCGATAATAAAGAAGGGGACAGGATTCAGGGTATGGGCGGTGTTCGGGGTGCCATCCTCGTTGATCATAAAATCGGAGTTGCCATGATCGGCTGTCAGGAAAATCGTATAACCGTTGGCCAGTCCGGCTGTCACCACCCGTTCCACACAATGATCTACAGTTTCCACCGCTTTTATGGCGGCTTCCCAGATACCTGTATGACCCACCATATCGGCGTTGGCAAAATTCAGGCAGATAAAATCCGCTGACTGGATATTGATCTCCGCAACGATCGCGTCGGTAACCTCATTGGCACTCATTTCCGGCTGCAGGTCGTAGGTGGCTACCTTGGGTGACTGGATCATGATCCTTTTTTCCCCTTCAAATGGTTTTTCCCGTCCGCCACTGAAAAAGAAACTGACATGCGGGTATTTTTCAGTCTCCGCGATACGGATCTGTTTTTTCCCGTTTTGTTCCAGGATCTCGCCGAGTGTGTTATTCAGGTTATCATTTTCAAAGATCACATGCACATCCTGGTACGTCTTATCATATTCGGTCATCGTGGTGTAATCCAGTTTCAGTTTGTGCATATCAAATTCAGGCAGGTCAATCTGGGTCAGCACCTGGGTGATTTCCCGGCAACGGTCAGTCCTGAAGTTGAAACAAATGGCCACATCCCCTTCTTTAATAACAGCCAGTGGTTGCTGGGCTTCATCCACGATCACGGTTGGTTTAATAAATTCATCCGTGATATTACTGGCATAGGCATTTTCAACCGCGGCCACGGCGTCAGTGGCTTTTGCTCCTTCCCCTTTTACAAGGGTATCGTAAGCCAGCTTGACCCGTTCCCATCTTTTATCACGGTCCATCGCATAATAACGGCCGCTGACGCTGGCAATTTTGCCCACGCTGTCATTCAGGTGTTGCTGGAGTTCAATAATGAAACCAAGGCCGCTTTTCGGATCACAGTCACGCCCGTCTGTAAATGCATGGATAAAGAGATTTTCCAGTCCTTCCGCTTTGCATACATCGGCAATCGCTTTTACATGATTGATATGGGAATGGACCCCGCCATTGCTCACCAGTCCGAGTAAATGCAGGGGTTTGTTATTGGCTTTAGCGTACCGGATCGACCGGAGCAGGGTTTCGTTTTGCGCAAAAGAGCCATCCCTTACCGCTACATTGATGCGCTGAAGTTCCTGGTATACAATGCGGCCGGCACCCAGGTTGAGGTGACCCACTTCCGAATTGCCCATCTGTCCATCCGGCAGACCTACCAATTCCCCGCAGGTAATCAGGGTGGAATTGGGGTATTGGTTATATAAACTGCTGGTAAACGGCGTTTTGGCATGCCTGATGGCGTCGGCGGATGCAACTTTTCCAAGTCCCCAACCGTCCATAATTACGAGAATTACTTTTTTAGATGACATTTGATCTTAATTATTCAAGGGTTTATCACAATTTTTTTCAGGGAACATTTCCCGTCCATACCCTGTAAAACTACATCAAATCAGTTATTATCCACCCTGATTTGGTAAAAGCACCTGATTTGTAGTATTTTAGTAGCAGTATAGGACCGGCCAGCAAGATGGCATGTTTTTAGATAAATATCCGTGTGAGAACCAACATCAGAACATATATGAAAAAGATATTTACACCTTTACTCCTTTCAGCGGTCTTCCTGCTGTCTTCCTTTAAGACAGGACAGGGGATTGATGAAGTGGTAGGCGCACTCCGGTCAGGAAATGCTACTGAACTGGCCCGGTATTTTGATGATACCGTAGAGCTGACACTGCCGGAAAAAAGTGACAGTTACAGTAAAGCCCAGGCCCAGGTCATTGTAAAGGATTTCTTTTCCAACAATGGAGTGAAAGGATTTGAATTAAAACACAAAGGCACATCCCCGGGTGGAAACTTCGCTATCGGTACATTGCAAACCAATGCCGGTAATTTCAGGACAAATATTTTTATGCGCACCCGGAATGGAAAGGATGTGGTGAAAGAGATACGGTTTCAGTCGATTGATTAGTGAATGGAAAGAGGAGAGGGGAGAGAGGAGAGAGGAAAGGGGAGAGAGGAGAACCTGTAAAGATAGTGGTCCCTGTTTCAGCGATGGAACAGGGATTTTTTATTTGCTGCCCGGGCTTAATGGTTAAATTTGCGCCATGAGTTTGGACGAAAAATTACATCACCTGATTGATGAAGCCCTGCGGGAAGATGTGGGGGATGGCGATCATTCCGCGCTGTCCTGCATACCCGCTGAGGCAAAAGGCAAAGCCGTTTTGAAAATAAAACAGGAGGGGGTGCTGGCCGGTATGGAAGTAGCCCGGAAGATATTTGCGTATAAAGAGCCAGCCGCTGTTTTTACTGCCTATAAAAAAGACGGGGAAGAGATGAAGTACGGGGAAAAAGCCTTTGAGGTGGAAGCATCCGTACATACGATCCTGCAATGTGAACGGCTGGTGCTGAACTGTATGCAGCGGATGAGCGGAATTGCCACCCTGACCAGAGTGTATACCGATAAACTCAAGGGTTACAAAACCAGGTTACTGGATACACGTAAAACGACACCCAATTTCCGTTTGCTGGAAAAAGAAGCGGTGCGGATCGGGGGCGGGGTGAATCACCGGTTTGGTTTATATGATATGATCATGCTTAAGGATAATCATATTGATTATTGCGGTAGTATTGAACAGGCGGTTGAACGGGCGGCCAATTATGTAGCGCATAAAAAACCCGGATTGAAAATAGAAGTGGAAACCCGCAGCCTGGAGGAAGTAAAACGGGTGGTGGCCATGGGTAAAGGGAAAGTATTCCGGATCATGCTGGATAATTTCAAACCTGAACAGATTGCCGAAGCCCTGAAATATACCGGGACTGATTTTGAAACAGAAGCCAGTGGTGGTATAAACCTGGACAACATAGAAGAGTACGCAAAAACAGGAGTGGATTTTGTGAGTGTGGGTGCCCTGATCCACCAGGCAAAAAGCCTTGACCTCAGTCTGAAAGCGGTTCCGCTCTGATCTGTAACAGTTATATTTTTTGTCATGAGTAAGAAGAATAAACCGGATACACGGGGTTTTGTATACAGTACGGATCCCAACTTTTCCTTTGAAGAGAACAGGGCTGATCAGCCAACCCTGCCGCCGGCACAGCAGAAACTTCGTATCTGGTTTGAGACCAAACAACGCGGTGGCAAACCGGCCACGGTGATCACCGGCTTTACCGGCAGTGAAAAAGAGCTGGAGGAACTGGGCAAAAAGCTGAAATCATTTTGCGGCACCGGTGGTACAGTCAAAGACGGCGAAGCGATCGTACAAGGCGATCAGCGGGAGAAAGTATTACAATGGCTGCTGAAGAACGGGTATGGGCAGACGAAGAAAGCAGGAGGGTGAACTAGTCAGTAGTTAGTAGTCGGGAGTTAGTAGTCAACAGCCCCTTCTAAGTATATTTATCTTAACTCCCCGCCTCTACATTTAGATGATAGCTAAGTGCGCCGCTAGGGCATTTTTTTACCTGTTCAATAATTTGTTCAGTTGTTGCTCCATCCATTTTAATCCAGGGCCTTTCCTTTGGATTGAATACGGCGAGCAGTCCATGCCAGCATAGTTTGGAATGTATACAGATACCTGGTTTCCAAACAACCGTAATATCATTATTACTGTAATGAAGTATTTCCCTGGGCATAGTTGGTTTTTATTTTCTAATTTACTATAAAAGGTGATGCAGGGCTTCCGGAATTATTCTTAGTAGTAATGTTTCACCATTTTCTTCTGACAATCCGGCTGTTGACTACTAGCTACCGACCTGCCTTTGCCGGCAGGCAGGCTACTAACTACCGACTTTATTATTTCTAAACAAGTTAATCACCCGTGGTGCAACAAGTTCTTCTAAGAATATCACCTACTGTCCCTGTGCCAGTGAATACGCCTTCTTATCTCCCCAGCTGTTCAGTAATTCAAAAGAGCAGATCTTAAAGTTTCCGCTCATGCTTACATAAAGCCCGATCACATCCTGCTGGTTGAGGGGTTCGTTGTCGATACTTTCAAAGCGTACATTGTACTGATTCACCAGGTTCGTGTATACGGAACCGGTCGGCCATACCTGGGTGCCGCGGTTACTGATACTGACGAGATTAAATTTTACGCCCCCGTGGCGTTTGCATTTTTCAGCAATTTCCAGGGGTTGCTGGCTGCTTTCAATAAAGAGGTCCACCCCGGAAATCACTTCATCTTCTGCTTCCTTGGAAATCATCATGGAATTGATCTCCAGTTTGAGCGGGGTGGGGGTGCCGGGTTCATTGGGAATAATTTCGCGGCCACCTATCTGTGGTGTTTTACCAAAATTGCCAATGATCGCATCTGCAAACCGGGTGGTATTTACAGAAGGAATGGACTTGTCACCAAAATCACCTGTATGCACCCCGCTTTCGAGTGTGAACAACAGGGCATTTTCAATAATAGCGGCATTTTCAGTCAGTCCCACATGACGGAGCATGGCCAGTCCGCTCAATAATAAAGCGGTGGGATTGGCAATATTTTTACCGGCAATATCCGGAGCCGTTCCATGCACTGCTTCAAAGATGGAAATATGATCACCGATATTGGCGGAAGGTGCAAACCCGAGTCCGCCTACCAGTCCGGCGCATAAATCAGATACAATATCCCCTTGCAAATTGGTCAGTACCACCACATCAAAATTATCCGGGCGGGTGACAAGTTTCATACAGAGATCATCCACGATAATATCATCGGCTTTAAGATCCGGGTATTCTTTGGCCACCTCATAAAAACATTCCAGGAACAGGCCATCGGTAATCTTCATGATGTTTGCCTTATGACCACAGGTTATTCGTCTCGCTTTTTTCTGACGGGCCATTTCGAAGGCATAACGGATCACCTGCATACTACCCGGGCGGGTGATAAACCGACGGCTCAGCGCCACATCATGGGTCAGCATATGTTCAATTCCACCATATGTATCTTCAATGTTTTCACGCACCACCGTGATATCGATCGGGATACCTGCTTTACTGAATACGGTATCCACTCCATGGAGGGTCCGGAAGTCCCTTTTATTGGCAAAGGTATTCCAGGTTTTGCGGGCTGTTACATTGATACTTTTCACGCCTTTGCCTTTGGGGGTCTCCATGGGACCTTTAAAAAGAAGCCCGAGTGTTTCAATACTCTGTTTGGCTTCAGGGGTCATTCCATTGTTAAACCCCTTGTCAAAGACCCATTTGCCCATATCCACGTATTCATACTCGAGAGGTACTTTGTTGGCATTGAATATTTTAAGTACGGCTTCCATGATTTCAGGGCCGATTCCATCTCCTTTAGCAACAGCTATTTTCATGCAGATACATTTTTTAAGATGAGGCAAAATTAAGGGCTTGTACTAAAAACAACGTGAAAGATGTACCGGGGTTCAATGTCTGCCGCATTTTCGTTAATTTTACGATATGTCAAGCTTGATCTCCGAAGGCGTACAAGTGAGTGTCGAAACATTTTACCAGTCTGATTACAGCAACCCGCTGCAATCGGAATATATGTTTGCTTACCGTATCACCCTGGAAAATCACAATGCTTTTCCCGTTAAACTGCATCGCCGCCACTGGTTTATATTTGACAGCAACGGTACACATCGTGAAGTGGAAGGCGAAGGGGTGGTGGGGGTGCAGCCTACCTTACAACCCGGGGAGAATTACCAGTATGTCAGCGGTTGTAACCTGCGTACCGAAATGGGGAAAATGTATGGCACTTACCAGATGGAAAATCTCCTGAACCGTAACATGTTTGATGTGCGTATTCCTTCTTTTGAAATGATCGTTCCCTTCAAGGGCAACTGATCTTATTTCGGTTTATACTTTGCCTGTTCATTGATGGTGGTTGCCGGTGTCCGCATGAGTTCCTCAATGCTTAATTTCCCGTTTTTCCCTGCGAACTTTTTTACAATCTGCCAGCCGATCCATTGACCAAGATTGCCGGGGGAGAATTCCTGCGGCATCCCCTGTGTAAAGGGCGCTTCCCCGATATAGGTCTGGATCACCGCCGGACTCAGGGAATTCAGTTCTTCATTTTTTACAATATAGGACCAGATCATACCTTCATTCGCCGCACACCAGTCCAGTTGTTTTTGCGTGTATCCTGTTTTTACAGAGTCCGGGGCATCCGGTAAAAACTTATCCAGTACATACCATTGTTTGCCTTTTTCGATCATCTGTTCGATCAGGGGTTTACCGGCACTGCGGTCAGGAAAGATTTCTTCCGTAACAGATTTCATACAGTTGGCCACCATGTATTCGGAGGAGAAACGGCGGGAAATATAGGTAGGAAACATTTCCTGGAATACGGGGGCCTGGTATTCGGTAAAGTCTTTCCCGGCATATTGCTGTAATCCGAATGCAAATCCGGCATTGGTATTGGCCACACCCGGTGCATCAAACGGGCCGGTGAAAAAAATCGCGGAACTGGTCTTGTATTGCGGGAAATAATATTTTACATAACGGAAGGCCTGTTCCAGTTCTTTTTGGAACTGGCTGGTATTCCTGAATTTTCCGGCCAGGAATTGCTGGATGGGCGCATAGCCACGGATAAACTCACGGGTAACCTGCAGGGTTTGCTGGTTGGTATCAGATCCATTGACCCCAAGGATATTCTGCATGAAATCAATATAAAATTCCGGATGTTTTTGGGCTACTCCCCGGAGACCACCGGCCAGATCATTGGTATCAATCCGGAAGAAATCCTCGTCGAAACGTACCACGGGGATATTGACAGGGATGCCGGAAACATCGGGGGCGCCGGATTTATCCTTACAGGAGAAAAGAGCGGCACTGAGGAGCAGGAAAAGAATCGATTTTTTCATAGTGACTTTGAACGACTGATATTCAAAAATGTTGTGACACGAATGTAGCTACAAAAACATTCACATAAATTTGTACAATGAAAATAGCCCTCGCGCAGCAAAATTACCATATCGGCAATTTTGAAGCCAACACACAGAAAATAATTGAAGGTATCCGCAAGGCCAAAGCCATGGGTGCCGAACTGGTGCTGTTTTCCGAATTATGTGTCTGTGGCTACCCGCCCCGTGACTTCCTGGAGTTTGCTGATTTTATTGCCAAATGCAATGAAGCCATTGACCGGATCCGGGAAGAAGCAGATACCATCGGGGTACTGATCGGGGCGCCGGACCGCAACCCGGCCCGTGAAGGAAAGGACCTCTTCAATGCCGCTTATTTGTTATATGAAAAGGAAATTAAAGGAGTGGCGCATAAGACCTGCCTGCCTAACTATGATGTATTTGATGAATACCGGTATTTTGAACCGGCTTATGGCTGGAACGTGATTCCCTTTAAAGGGAAAAAACTCGCAGTTACCATCTGTGAGGATATCTGGAACCTGGGGGATAATCCCCTGTACCGGAACTGCCCGATGGATGAACTGATGAAACAATCACCGGATATTATGCTCAACCTGTCCGCTTCCCCGTTTGATTATACACATGTGGAAGACCGTAAGGCGATTGTAAAACTCAATACTTCCAAGTATAAACTGCCGATGCTTTATTGCAATTGTACCGGCAGCCAGACCGAGATTGTATTTGACGGGGGATCACTGGTGATGGATAAGGATTCCAGCCTCGTGAAGCAACTGCCCTTGTTTGAAGAGGCAATTGAACTGGTGGAATGGAAGGAGGATGGCTACTTTGATTTGCCGGTACTGGAAAATGCCAGCCAGTTGCCCGATGCGGAGTTTAATCCGGCAGAACTGGATTATAATCTGTGTACCGCAGAGATTTACCAGGCCATCCTTACGGGCATACGAGATTATTTCACCAAGATGGGTTTTACCAGGGCGATCCTGGGCAGCAGCGGGGGGATCGACAGTGCAGTTACACTGGCCATTGCCTGTGAGGCCCTGGGCAAGGAAAATGTAAGGGCCGTATTAATGCCCTCCCAGTATTCCACCGGGCATAGTGTAAGTGATGCAGAGCAGCTGAGTAAGAACCTGGGGAATCCTTATGATATCATTCCGATCAAAAATATCTATGACAGTTTTCTCACTGAACTAAAACCCGTTTTCGGGGACCTTCCCTTCAGCCTGGCAGAAGAAAATATCCAGAGTCGCACCAGGGGCAACCTGCTGATGGCGATTGCCAATAAGTTTGGCTATATCCTGCTCAATACTTCGAATAAAAGCGAACTGGCAACTGGTTACGGAACCTTATATGGGGATATGGCCGGAGGATTGGGTGTCCTTGGTGATTGTTATAAAATGCAGGTCTATGCCCTGGCACGTTATATCAACCGGGAAAAAGAGATCATTCCGGAGAATATCATCAGCAAAGCCCCTTCAGCGGAATTAAGGCCGGGCCAGAAAGATTCGGATTCATTACCCGACTATGCCATTCTTGACCGGATCCTTTACCAGTATATTGAACGGAGACAGGGACCCAATGAGATCAAGGCACTTGGTTTTGATCCTGCCCTGACCGACCGGGTACTGCGTATGGTAAATATCAATGAATACAAGCGTAACCAGTTTTGTCCCATTATCCGCATTTCTCCCAAGGCTTTTGGGGTGGGCAGAAGGGTGCCGATTGTAGGCAAATACCTTTCCTGATTAATGGACGTAGGTCGCTGAAACAGGAATGGCCGTACTGGAAGGAGGTATAGTTACATTCTGGGTAATAGTCAGGCTCGTTTCTGTCAGGGCTGTTATGGTAAACAGGCCGGAACCTGCGGGATAAATGCCTGAAGACATCTGGAGCTGAGTTTCGCTGCTCAGGAAAACCCAGGTAAAATTGCCCGCTGTTGTAGGATTACATACCACCGTTCCTTCTGTTATGGTGCCTGATAATCCTGCTGTGAACGTGATTACATCATCTTTAATGCAGGCAATAGCAGGATTGCTTGAAATGTCTGTACCGGCGGCTGTTGCACTACTGAATTTCCAGCTGGCCTGGGTCAGCAGTTGTGTTTTTGTTTTAGAAGGAGCTTTATCTTTCTTACAACCGGTGCCAATGGTCATGAAAGCTGCGGCTACCAGGAGAAGGGAGAAAAATTGTTTTTGCATTTCGTTGGATTTAGAAGCTAAATTACTCACTAATTTTTGTCTGTTTTACGGTTTTTTACCTGAATTAGTACCGTATTTTCAACCATTTAGAATAACGGCAAATTATTTGCATAGTACCAATTCGTAATTTGTGGTGCCGGATATACACCGGTTACCCCAGGTACTTAAGCAAATTACCTGCCATCATCGTATTTAAACAGAAACTATGCTAAAAACCGCCGAGGATATCCGCCTGCTGAATGAAAAAATAAGCCAAGCCGGAAAGTTTACGGACACATTAAGAAAAGAAATAGGACATGTGATCATCGGGCAGAGCCATATGCTGGACCGGCTCCTGATCGGATTACTGAGCAACGGGCACGTTTTACTTGAAGGAGTGCCTGGTCTGGCCAAGACCCTGACCATTAAATCGCTGGCCCAGGCGATTCATGCCCGGTTCAGCCGGATTCAGTTTACTCCTGACTTATTGCCTGCCGACGTGATCGGTACTATGATCTATAACCAGCAGCGGAATGAGTTTGTGGTGCGGAAGGGACCCATTTTTGCCAATTTCATCCTGGCTGATGAAATCAACCGGGCCCCGGCCAAAGTGCAGAGTGCCTTGCTGGAAGCCATGCAGGAAAGGCAGGTGACCATCGGCGACTCCACCTATAAACTGGATGAACCCTTCCTGGTACTGGCTACCCAGAACCCGCTTGAACAGGAAGGTACTTACCCGCTGCCTGAAGCCCAGGTGGACCGGTTTATCATGAAGGTCATCGTGGACTACCCGAAAATGAGTGAGGAACAACTCATACTCCGGAACAGCGTCCAGGGCAGTTTTCCTTCGATCAACCAGGTGGTTTCAGTACAGGAAGTCACCAATGCCCGTGACCTTTGCCGCGAGATCTACATGGATGAGAAGATTGAAAAGTATATATTGGATATTGTTTTTGCCACCCGTAAACCGGAGGAATACAAACTGGAAAAACTCAAACCACTTATCTCCTATGGCGCTTCCCCCCGGGGCAGCATCAACCTGGGACTCGCCTCCAAAGCGCAGGCATTCCTGAACAAACGCGGTTTTGTCATCCCGGAAGATATCAGAAGTATCTGCAAGGATGTACTCCGTCACCGGATCGGACTTACCTATGAAGCAGAAGCGGAGAATGTGAAGGTGGAGGATGTGATCGAGGATGTGCTGAGAGCCATAAATGTTCCTTAATACCAGTTACCTCACATGCTTACAACAGCTGAAATAATAAAAAAAGTCCGCGCTCTGGAAATAAAGAGCAAGAAACTTACCACGGATCTCTTTACCGGTGAGTATCATAGTGCTTTCAAGGGCAAGGGGATGTCGTTTAAGGAAGTGCGGGAGTATTCGGCGGGAGATGATATCCGGTTTATTGACTGGAACGTGTCGGCGCGGTTCGGGCATCCGTTCAGCAAAGTGTTTGAGGAGGAAAGGGAACTGACGGTGATGCTGCTGGTGGATATCAGTAACAGTTCCTTGTTTGGCACCACCTATGCGCGTAAGCGGGATATCATTACCGAGATCGGGGCGGTGCTGAGTTTTTCGGCAGTGAACAATGCGGATAAAGTGGGTGTGATCTTTTACAGCGATGTAGTGGAGGCTTATATACCACCCAAAAAAGGAAGACAACATGCTTTGTATATTGTCAGGGAACTATTGAGTAAGGAGCCGAAGGGAAAGGGCACGGCCGTCAGTAAGGCCCTGCGCTATTTTACCAATTCCACCAAACAGAAAAGTATTGCTTTTATACTGAGCGATTTTGTGGATGCCAGTTATGAAGATGCCCTGCGGATCGCGGGCAAAAAGCACGATGTGATCGGTATTAAACTGTATGATCCTGTGGATATGAAAATGCCGGCCGCCGGACTGCTGCAGGTGGAAGATGCGGAATCCGGGGAGACCAAATGGGTTGACAGCAGCAATGAATTTGTCCGTTACCAGTATGAACAGGAATTTTTCCGGGTTACCGCCTATGCCACCCAGGTTTTTAAAAAAGCCGGTTGTGACCTGTTGCATGTAAAAACCGGAGAGGATTATGTAAAAGTGCTGCAGCGTTTCTTTCTCAGCCGTAATAAATGATTTAACGAACCAGGACCCATGATTTTCCGGAACACGTTGTTTATTTTTTTATGGATTACCTCAGGACTGAATGCCCTGGGGCAATCGGCCGCTACTTTTAAAGCAACCGTGGATAAGCACCGGATACTGATCGGTGAACCGGTCTTGCTGACCATTGAAGTCCAGATACCGGAAAAGGAGCCTATCCGTTTTGTCAGCATGGATTCCATTGAACATTTTGAATGGCTCGGAAAACCGGTGATTGATACAATCAGCAACAGCAGTGGTACCTTACTCCGGGGTGTTTATCCCATCACCAGTTTTGATTCCGGTCGATGGGTGATTCCGGCTTTTGAGTTATCGGGGGGACTGAAAACAGATTCCATCCCGGTGGAAGTGGTTTTTTCAGAATTTGATCCGAAGGCGGACTATCACGATATTAAGGATATACAGGAAGCGGACCCGGAGAAGAAAGACAACGATTGGTGGTGGTATGCGGCAGGAGGCGGGCTGCTCCTCCTGGGTTTACTGCTTTATTTTTTACGTAAAAAGAAACCGGTTCCGGCAGCGGCAAAGCCGGTGGAAATCATCAATGCCTGGGAAGAAGCCCTCAGCAGTTTAAATAAGCTGCAGGTGGAAAACCCGGAAGCCAGGATTTATCATACACGCCTGGCGGATATATTCCGGATGTATATATTCCGGAAGAAAGGGATATTATCCCTGCAGAAAACCACGGACGACCTGGTGCTGCAGATAAGTCAGCTCGGCATTGAGAAAAGCCGGTTTGAGGGACTGGCCCAGGCGTTGCGGATGGGCGACCTGGTTAAGTTTGCCAGATTTATACCCGGTGCTGAAGATAATCAACATGCTTTTGAGGCCATAAAAAAATCGATTGAGGCGATCGAGCAACACAACTGATGTTATACGAGTGGATAAAAGATATGGATTTTGGGTTTCCCCTGTCATTCAGCCTTTTTGCGCTGGTGCCAATGATGATCTGGTGGTATGCCTCCAATAATAACCAGCAACAGGGCCGGTTTAAAGTTACCACCATAAAAGCATTCACTGTAAAGTCATGGAAGAACCGGTTCAGGCATCTCCCTTTTATTTTCCGTTTGCTGGCCATATCGGCCCTGATCATTGCCCTGGCCCGACCACAAAAGCGGAATGACCAGCAACAGACAGAAGGCGAAGGAATCGATATTGTACTTTGTATGGATGTCAGTGGCAGCATGGGATCAAGGGATATCCTGCCCTCGAGAATGGAAGTGGCCAAGATGGTGGCGGAGGAATTTGTACGCAGCCGGCCCGTTGACCGGATCGGACTGGTCATATTTTCCGGGGAGAGTTTTACGCAATGCCCGATCACGAATGACCGGAATACACTGATTACACAGATACAAAACCTGGATAGCCGCCGTTACCTGATCGATGGAACTGTGATCGGGGAAGGATTAGCCACAGCGGTGGACCGGTTGTCAAAGAGTAAGGGGAAGAGCAAAGTGGTGATATTACTGACAGACGGGAAGGAAGATCCGCCTGAAACGAGGCTGATCGATCCATTGACTGCGCTGGAAATCGCCAAATCAAAAGGGGTGAAAGTCTATACGATCGGGATGGGTGCAGGGGCTTCCGGCATTGTGGAGAATACGGGTGTGGCTCCTGGTAAAAAGAATGCGCAGGTTGATTTCCTGGATGAAGCCCTGCTCGGAAAAATTGCCAATGAGACAGGAGGGAAATTTTTCAGGGCAAAAGATAAAGCGGCACTTCAGGATGTATACAGCCAGATTGATAAAATGGAAAAATCAAAAGTGGAAGTACAGTCTTATAAACGATTTGAAGAGCGTTTCCTGCCCTTTTTACTGGCTGCTCTTTTCTTTCTTTTCCTGGAGCAGTTGCTCAACTTTACCCTGTTCCGGAAATTCCCCTGATCTTTTATCGAGTATATTGCAGGCGCATGAAAGCAATTGTATATAAGTCTACCGGAAGCTGGTACACACTCAGGGATGAGCAAGGCCGTTTCTGGAATGGCCGGATGAAAGGGGTTCTGAAACTGGATGATATCACCAGTACCAATCCCGTGGCGGTGGGTGACTGGGTGGAAGCCGAAATTGAAAATGAAGACAGCGACAGTGCCACCATCAATGAGATACTGGACAGGCACAATTATATCAACCGCCAATCGCCCCGGCACAAACACCAGCATCATATAGTGGCGGCCAACCTGGATCAGTCTGTACTGATCGCCACGCTTAAAGAGCCCCGGACCTCACAGGGATTTATCGACCGTTTCCTGGTGGCATCAGAAATGTATCATGTGCCGGCGATCATAGCCTTTAATAAATCCGATTTATATAAGCAGAAGGAGTTGGATAAATATGAAGGGTGGAAAGCCATGTATGAAAAAGTGGGTTACCATGTCCTGCTGGTCAGTGCGGAGAAGGAGGAAGGCCTGGAAGAATTAAAAGAGGCCCTGAAAGATAAAACCAGTCTGCTGAGCGGACATAGCGGGGTGGGGAAGTCATCCTTACTGAATGTATTGTTTCCCGGGACAAACCGGAAAACCCAGGATGTCAGTGGCTGGAGCGGGAAAGGACAGCATACCACCACTTTTGCTGAAATGTTTGACCTGCCCTTTGGCGGCAGGATCATTGATACGCCCGGGATGCGGGAGTTTGGGCTGGTCGATATCACAAAACCGGAGTTGTCGCATTACTTTCCTGAAATGCGGGACCGGCTGAATGGCTGCCAGTTCAATAACTGCCTGCACATGAATGAGCCCGGCTGTGCGATAAAAACGGCGGTGGTCAACGGGGAGATCCATGAGGACCGGTACCTGAGTTATTGCGGGATACTGGATTCAATTGAGGAGAAAAGCTATTGATCTGATCGTTCCACCTCTAATCTGTTTCCCCTGTTAATTTATAGCGATAAAAAATGAAAATGCCCGCTTTTCAGCGGGCAAAGAAAAAAGTTCGTGTCATCCTGAGTAGTCATCCGAAGCGGAGCGAAGGATGACGTATCGAAGGATGGCTATGCAATATGCCGTTGCTCCAAACTGATAAGTTTTCCTTCCAGCGAGCCGGCCAGTTCGACCACGGCTTTATTATCCTTATTCAGGGCATCGCGGGTTTTGGTCGGAAAGATGGAAACCCCGTTATAAATATTGTAATGAAGTGTCATGTCATGACCCTTGAACCGGAACTCCCAGTTGATGGTATCAAAATCGTCTTCCTTGTTGGAGAATTTAACTTTGAAATCCTGGCTGAGGACATTGGCCACGTGGTAGAATTGTTTCAGTCCTCCGTCATCCGCGATAACTGCTTCGGTGCAGCCGAGTGAAGTTCGTAGGGTAAGGCTCATATATAAAAGTTTAAAGGTTTCTATCCTTATAGACCAGAGCCGGGAGTTATTCGCTGCACGTAACAGTAAATTAACTGCGGAATTTTTTGGCCTTTCTTGCACTTTTTGCGGCATCGGGATCCCCGCTGAGAATCCGCTCAGCGCCGACGTTTTTACCATTGGTGGGACAACCTGTTTTCTTTTTGAACATGTTACTGAACATGCCGCAGGAGGAAAGCAGGATCGTGAGACTCATGGATACAGCAAAAAATCGAAGGTTTTTCATGTAATCTGGTTTCTTTCCTAACGAAAATAGACAGAATAAATTGTTATTACTATAGTAAACCTACGAATGGATTACATGAGGATTTACTATTGTATCAACAAGCCTGAAGGTCAATAGTTGAGCGAAAAAAAATTATTTTATATCCCGGAACCAATTGGCGTACCGGATATAATTATTGGCGATCCGGTCGATCTGGCCATGGATCAGTTCCTGGGAAATATCCTTTACTTTTTTGGCCGGAACCCCGGCATAGATACTGCCGCTTTCACAAACGGTGTTCTCCAGGACCACTGCCCCGGCCGCGATAATAGTATTACTGTGTACAACACAGTTGTCCATTACGATGGCTCCCATGCCGATCAGCACATTGTCGTGCAGGGTGCATCCATGTACAATTGCATTGTGTCCTATGGACACATTGTTGCCGATCGTAGTGCCGTATTTTTCATACGTGCAGTGGATACAGGCACCGTCCTGGACATTCACTTTGTTTCCCATCTTAATAAAATTCACGTCACCACGGATAACAGTATTGAACCAGGCACTGCAGTCGTCACCCATGATTACATTGCCCACGATGGTGGCATTGGGAGCAAGGAAACAATTGGAACCGAATTGGGGGTGCTTGTCTTCGACGGGGAGAATAAGGGGCATGGGGAGGGTTTAGAAGTTTGTCGTTTAGTTGTTTAGTCGTTTGTTGTTGAGGTAGTTTATATGGTTTATAAAGTTTATAAGGTTTATGGGGCCGCCTTATTAACTTATCAACCTGTCACCTTTTAACTTGCATATCAAAGTTCAGTAATTCTTCGTTTCCTTTGCATAAAATCAGCCAAATTGAATCAACGTGAACTTTTTTTGAGGCATGTGGGACAGACCTCTCCGGCGCCACTGGCATTGGAAATCGTAAAGGCGGATTGCTGCACTCTATATGATGCAGGTGGTAAGGAATATACTGACCTGATTGGAGGAATCAGTGTGGCCAATACGGGGCACCGGCATCCTAAAGTGATCACGGCTATTCAGGCCCAGCTGGAAGCGTATATGCATATCATGGTCTACGGGGAGTTTGTGGAAACCCCGCAGGTACACTATGCCAAACTGCTGACAGAGCATTTACCATCTTCCCTGAATTCGGTTTACTTCACGAATTCCGGGGCCGAAGCGGTGGAAGCCGCCATGAAGCTGGCCAAACGGGTCACGAACCGCACGGGAATAATCGCGTTTAAAAATTCATACCATGGCAGTACCCAGGGGGCGTTGAGTATTATCGGGGATGAATACTGGCGCAATGCTTACCGGCCTTTATTACCGGATATCCTGCACCTGGATTATAACTCTTTTGATTCACTCGGTTTTATCACCACTAATACGGCCTGTGTGATTGCAGAAACAGTGCAGGCCGAAGCCGGTATTAAAGCTCCTTTCCCGGAATGGATGAAAGCACTCCGCGAAAAATGCAGCAGCACGGGTACTTTACTGATCCTGGATGAGATCCAGGCGGGTTTTGGAAGAACCGGCAGGCTTTGGGGTTTTGAGCATTTTGCTATTGTACCGGATATGGTACTGCTGGGTAAAGCCCTGGGTGGGGGGATGCCACTGGGCGCGCTGGTGACCGATAAACAACTGATGGATGCCTTTACCGATAAACCAATACTCGGTCATATAACGACATTCGGCGGGCACCCGGTTTGCTGTGCGGCTGGTATGGCGGCTATGAAAGCATTGCTGGAAGAAGGCTGGATCGGACAGGTAAAAGCAAAAGAAGAATTATTTCATTCATTGCTGGTGCATCCTTCCATAAAAGCAGTACGTTCCTACGGCTTGTGGATGGCGGTGGAGTTTGATTCCTTTGATACCTGTAAAAAAATAATTGATCAGTGCATTGCCGCAGGGGTACTGACCGACTGGTTCCTGTTTGCCCCGAACTGTTTACGGATATCCCCGCCGCTGATTATATCGGA
>CAZFLL010000058.1:0-24520 GCA_964519865.1 uncultured Chitinophaga sp.
GCCACTTCTTCAATACCATTAATCGCAATAGAGAAAAAACTATCGGCCACTTCGGGAATCACCACGGCAATGGTGCGGCTTTTCTGCCGGCGGAGACTGCTGGCGTATGGATTAGGGATATAGTTCAGCTCACGGGCAAGTTGAAGCACTTTATCCTTTGTTTCCTGGCTGATCTCATGACTGTCCCTCAATGCTTTTGATACAGTGGAAACAGCCAGTCCCAGTTCACGGGCCAGTACTTTAATCGTGGGTTTACTCATATGTTATGCTGTGTCAATCAGCGGCCTGTCCGGCCAAATATAAGTTAATTGACGAAAACGGTTTCGCAAAAAAATAAGTACAGAAAGCATCTGGATTCAGATAAAAAGTGTCTTTTTAACATTTATAACAAGAAACCAACGATTTGCCTGTAGTATGAAATGCTTGCTGCATTATTCTGCTATCCATCTGTTCTTTCACGTGCAGAACAGATACCGCATCCCGCGGGCACCTCAGCTCATGCAATCCATGGTCTCTTACCAACTAATCAAACTTAACCAGGTAAACATTTTAAAAAAGCCACTATGAGTAGTGCCAAATTTGAATCTGTTCCATTGACCAGTCTGGATGAATGGGAAGAGGACCTGCTTCGAAGGTATCCTGATCCGGAAGCGATAGCCACCGCTAAAGCAACCGGGGAATACCGCAATTATGAAGAACCGGCCCGGGATACGGTAAAGGAATTTTACCGGCTCAATCACCAGTACCAGACCTATGCTTTTGTTCAGGAGAAACGCAAAAACTTCCTGGCCTTTGACAAAAAAGAAATGACAGTATGGGATGCGTTTGATTTCCTGAATCAACTGGTGGATGACTCGGATCCGGATACGGACCTCGACCAGTTGCAGCACCTGTTGCAGACCTCAGAGGCGATCCGTCGCGACGGTCATCCCGACTGGATGGTATTGACCGGCCTGATGCATGATATGGGTAAGGTGTTATGCCTCTTTGGTGAACCCCAATGGGCCGTGGTGGGAGATACCTTCCCGGTTGGCTGTGCCTATTCGGATAAAATCGTGTATCCTGAGTTTTTCAAACTCAACCCGGATAATACCAATGAACAATACAATACCCGCCTCGGGGTGTACCCCGAAAATTGTGGTTTACGCCAGGTGGATATGTCCTGGGGACATGATGAATATGTATACCACATGCTGAAAGACTACCTGCCGGAGCCCGGTTTGTATATGCTGCGGTATCATTCATTCTATGCCTGGCACCGTGAAGGGGCATATGATTACCTGCTGGATGATCATGACCGCGAGATGCTCAAATGGGTGAAACTGTTCAATCCATACGACCTCTATTCAAAAAGCCCGGAGCCGCCGGACTGGAAAAAACTGAGGCCCTATTATGAAGAGCTGGTGGCCAAATACCTGCCGGCAACATTGAAATTCTGATTATTAACCTAAAAACGATAAACAACTGCCATGTTAACCCTGCTAAAATCGATGCAAACTGCATGCCGCGGCACAACGATTACGTTGCTGCTGCTTTTGTCCCTGGCACTGTCCGCACAGGCCCAACGGGAAGTAAAAGGAAAAGTAACGGATGAAAAAGGACAACCCGCCGCTTCTGTATCTGTAACGGTAAAGGGTACCCGAACCGGGGTCACCACCGGGGCGGACGGATCTTTTTCCATTAAAGCCAATGAAGGCAGCACCCTGGTATTTACAGGGGTGTCTTTTGAAACCAGAGAAGTTAAACTGACTGGTGAAACATTTTACAATGTAACCCTTACCCTGACTGCCAAAGATCTGAGTGATGTGGTGGTGGTAGGTTATGGTAAAAGCAGCAAGAAGAACCTGTCTTCATCTGTAACGACCCTTAAACCCGGTGATCTGAACCGTGGCGCTATTGCCGATGTAGGTCAGTTATTGCAGGGGAAAGTGGCCGGTCTGAATATCACAACCAGTGGTGATCCTAACCGTCCTGCCGCTGTTATCCTGCGTGGGGCTTCCACTGTTAACAGTCCCGGTGCTCCGTTCTATGTGATTGACGGGGTGCCCGGAGCTGATATTGCCACCGTGGCCCCGGATGATATCGTATCCGTGGATGTATTGAAAGATGCGGCGGCCACAGCGATCTATGGTAACCGTGCCGCCAGCGGTGTGATCATCATTACCACACGCCGTGGTAAAAAAGGCCAGGCCATTGCCACCTATAATGGATATGTAGGCATTGAATCTGTCAGCAGTAAACTCGACCTGATGGATGCGGTTCAGCACCGCGCCTACCTTACGGCAAACAGTGCTGCCTATTCACCCAACGATGATAAAGGAGCCAGCACAGACTGGATGGCTGCCATTCAGCGCTCACAAGGTCTTTCCCATAATCATAACCTGTCCCTCAGCGGCGGTAGTGATAAAAGCACCTACAGTGCGAGCCTGAACTATTTTGACAAACAGGGTATTCTGAACAGCAGTCACCTGAGCCGTATCATTGGCCGCCTGAGCCTGGAACAATATGCCCTGAATGATAAAGTGAAATTCGGGCTTACGATTTCCAACGCCAGCAGCAAGGCGAAATACGTGCCCCTGCAGAATATTGTGTTGCTGCAGGCCGCCAAACACTTACCGGTTTCCCCGGTAATGAACCCGGATGGCACTTATTTTGAAAACCTGAACACCACCGGTTATTTCAATCCCGTGGCTATTGTAGACAATGCCAAAGATGAAACCAAGTATAATACGCTTACCGGTAATTTCACTACTGAAGTGAAACTGCCCTTTGACCTGCAGTACAACCTGAATGTGTCATACCAGAACACCACTTCTCTCCATGGAGAATACTATGGCAGCTATTATGGCAAGTACCCCACATCAAATTTCTACAATAACCCCGATCCCGGTATCGGTATCGCGCATACCCTGATCGGATCTTTATTCGGGGTGAATGGTTCAGCTTTCCGTAATTCTTACCAGAACACTTTCAAAGCGGTTGAATCCTATCTCACCTGGAATCACAAATTCGGTAAGCACAATGTGAACGCGGTGGTGGGTTATTCCTGGCAGGAAAACACCTATGGTGAAGGACTGTCTGTGTCCAGTACCAATTTCCCGTCTGATAACCTGGGCTATACCAATCTTGTACTGGGTAATCCCTATGCGATTCCCAGTTACCGGATCAACCTGGGTAATGACCTTACCTATGGTCAGACACGCCTGATCTCAGATTTCGGCCGTCTGAATTATAACTACAATGACCGCTACCTTCTCCAGGCGTCTATCCGTCGTGATGGCAGCTCCGTTTTTGGAGAGAACAATGCCTGGGGTTATTTCCCTTCGGTTGGTGCAGGCTGGAGAATCAGCAACGAATCTTTCATGCAGAACCAGAAGATCTTTAATGACCTGAAACTGCGTTTCAGTTATGGTGTTACCGGTAACTCCGGTGGTATCGGTGCTTATACCAGCAAACTCATCTATGGTATTACCGGTACTTATTATAGTAATGGGGTACAGGAAAATGCCTATGGACCGATCCAGGGTTCCAACCCTGACCTGCAATGGGAAGAAGTGGCTACTACCAATCTCGGGTTGGATTTCACTATCCTGAAAAGCAAGATCAGTGGTTCACTTGACTGGTACAGCAAAAAAACAACGGATATGCTGTTCAGGTACAGTGTATCGGCTTCACTGGTGCCCGGTGGAAGTATCTGGGCCAATGGCGGAAGTATCAGCAACAAGGGTCTGGAACTGAGTCTGAATGCCACCCCGGTCAGTAACAAAAAATTAACCTGGAATACCACATTCAACATAGCCACCAATAAGAATGAGATCACCAGCCTGACTGGTCCTTATGCCAATGGTGATTCTATCCGTTATTCTGATCCGGAAGGTCCGGGCCAGACCGGGGCCACCCTGCAGTTACTGAAAGTTGGTAAACCCATCGGTCAGTTCTTCTCCCTGCGTTTTGCAGGTAAAGACCAGAACGGGGTGTCGACTTTCTTCAAAGCGAATGGTACCACTACCACCAATCCTGCAATAGGAACCGATTATTTCTATGTAGGGGATGCCCAGCCGAAATTCCTGATGGGCTGGAGTAACAGTGTACGGTATGGCAACTGGGACCTGAATGTCTTCCTCCGTGGAGTGTTTGGCAACAAGATCTTTAATACCACCCGGGCTGACCTGTCCTATGTGACAGCTGCCGCACAGAATAATATGCTGTTGAGTGCAAAGGATGACAAGATCAACGACAACCGTAACTCGTATTACTCCACCCGTTATATCGAGAGTGGTAATTATATCAGGCTGGACAATGCCACCCTTTCCTATACATTCAGCAGCCCGGTAAAAGGTATCACGAATCTGCGTTTGTATGCAACCGGGAATAACTTATTTACGATTACCAAATACTCAGGAATTGATCCTGAGATCAACCAGGGCGGTGTTGCACCGGGTATCGATTACAATAATTTCTACCCCAAGACCCGCACGATCATGTTTGGTGTAAATCTCACTTTCTAATTAATTAAAAAAACGCATTATGAAAAAGACAATGAACCGTTTGGCACTCCTGGCATTGCTGGCGGGTGTATTCTCTTCCTGTCATAAAGTGGCTGTGGATGTGGTGTCGGAACTGACACCCGAAACCTTCCCCAAGACAGAAGCCCAGTACAATGCTGTAATGGGCCCGGTGTATACTGCCTTTCGCGGCGCCACCACCACCGATATCTTCTTTTGTAACAGTCAGTCAACCGATGAGTCGGCCCTGCTGACCTATAATGCCGACTGGGTGGATGGCAACCGGTATAAGGACCTCCATTTCCATACCTGGACTAAAGATCATCCGAATATCGGGAGCCTGTACTTCTTCTGGACCAACCTGATCGGTACCGCCAACCAGACCCTGTATATCCTGTCAGGATCTGAAGATGGGTCGGTGAAGAACACCAGTATCGCAGAAATGAAAGTTATGCGCGCATACTGCTTCTTTAACCTGATGGATCAGTTTGGAGGAGTACCGCTGGATACCGTATATGGCAGTAAGGAACTGAAGGCAAGGGCCAGCCGGACTGAGGTATTTAACTTTGTTGAAAGTGAGGTGAAAGCTGCTATCCCTTACCTGAAAACAGCATCTGGTGCCACCACTTATGGTAAACCCAACCGGTATGCTGCTTTTGCCTTACTGGCAAAAATGTACCTCAATGCACAAGTATATACCGGTACAGCAAAAAACAATGAATGTATCGCCGCGTGTGACAGTGTGATCAATGCCGGAGGTGGAACCCAGTATGCACTTGAAGGCCGCTCCACCTATTTTAATATGTTCAGCCCGACAAACGGACCAGCTTTCAAAGAATTCATCTTTGCCATTCCCTTTGATCCTTCCACTTCCAATGGGTATATGTTCTATTCCCGTTATGACCTGAACCGTAACCTGGGTATTAAATACCGTTATTCAGGCTCCACTCCGGGCACAAATGTTGATCCCGTGATCAATCTCACCACCGGAAATGGCCTGATAAATAATAAACCCAGTGGTCCCCGTTGTACCACCAATGAGTTTTACGCTTACTTCAATGATCCCAACGATATCCGGAATCAGCAATGGCTGACCGGATTGCAATACTGGGCCAATGGTAACCCTATCATGGTGCGCACCACCAACCTCGGGTATGATCAGTTTTATTCCGGTGGCAGTCCGGGTGCCGCTTATACCTACCAGTTGAACATCAGCCCGCTTCAGACCCGCCTGGGTGCAGGATCCTTTGATGTGGGTAAGGATGAGATCGCCTGGAATACCGGTTACCGGAATATCAAATTCCTGGCCGACCCGAACTCGATCACCCGTAACCAGAACAATGATGTGCCTATCTTCCGTTATTCAGATATCATCCTGATGAAGGCAGAAGCTATTCAGCGTGGAGGTACGGCTACTTTAGGACATACGGCTTTATCGCTGATCAATATGCTTCGTGCGGTAAGAACCACTTCTGCAGCACTGTCCAGTGTTACCCTCAATGATATTTATGCAGAACGCTGCCGTGAAATGTCATGGGAAGCCTGGCATAGAAATGATATGATCCGCTTTGGACGTTTTGAAGACAGCTGGGGACTTGGAAAAACCAACACCGATACTTATCGCAGGATTTTCCCGATCCCGACTTCAGCATTGGCTACCAACCCGAACCTGACTCAAAATCCTGGCTATTAAGGTTAAGCAGTACCTTATCAGCAGGCAATCGGTAAAGGCTGTCTCAAAAGAGGCAGCCTTTTTTTAATTTGCCTCTTTCCTCTTTACGGCTATTTTTAACTCATAGACAACATCTTACTCTATGTGTCTCCTATCTCCCTATGTGTTAAAAAAAAAGCGGCGAAGCCGCCTTTTGAGAGAACTTCTTTTTAATGTACTTTTCAAAATGAAAAGAAATTATATCTGGCTATTGGTTTTTTCAGTCCTGCTGCTGTTTGCCACTACAGGCAAGGCTCAGGTACTGGTCAATGATCCGGCCTTTATTAGGGGTGATACAGTGCCATTGCGAAAGGATTCTGTACTGAATTTTATCGTGATGGGCGACTGGGGCCGCAACGGCGAGGATCACCAGAAAGAAGTAGCCCGGCAGATGGGTATTACCGCCACCAACTATAACTCCCAGTTTGTTATCGCCACCGGGGATAATTTTTATCCCAGTGGAGTGATCAGTGAATGGGACCCGCTCTGGCGTTATTCCTTTGAAGATATCTATACAGACTTTCACCTGCAGTGGGACTGGTACCCGGTACTGGGTAACCATGATTATAAAAGCAATCCTGACGCACAGGTTAAATACAGCCGGATCAGCCGCCGCTGGCAGATGCCGGCCCGGTACTATTCAAAAAAGATATTTATCAACGGGGATACCTCCCAGGTGGTTCTCATTGCATTTATTGATACCAATCCGCTGATCCCGCTTTTTTACAGCAACCGGGAATATGGACCCAATGTGCGTACACAGGACAGTACCAAACAGAAAAAATGGCTGGAAAAAGTACTCAGTGATCCGTCGCCCGAAATAAAATGGAAGATCGTGGTGGGTCATCACCCGATGTACTCCGGGGGAGGAAGAACAGAGACCTATGATACAAAAGCCATCCGTAATTCCCTGGGGCCTTTGTTTCAGAAATACAAGGTGGATATTTACCTCAGCGGGCATGAACACAGTCTTCAGTACATGGGACCCGTGAATGGCACGCATCATTTTATTTCAGGAGCCGCCTCCGAAAGAACCCCGGCCCGGCTTTTGGATATCAGTAAATTTTCCGCCTCGGAATATGGGTTTATGCTGTTCTCTGTCACGAATGACCAGGTGAATATGCAGACCATCGATTATACCGGTAAAACCATTTACCAGGCGTTGATAAAGCGGTAATGACGGATCCGGAAAGCTGAACGAAACAACAACCAACGATTAATTTTTGCCAATGAACCATTTGCATACAGCCGACTATGTCGTCTTTTTTATTTATTTCATGGCCATATCTGCGTATGGATACTATATCTATCACCGTAAACGAAATGTAAGTACCAGCAGCAAGGAATTTTTCCTGGCAGAAGGCTCACTGACCTGGTGGGCCATCGGGGCTTCGCTGATCGCTTCGAATATTTCAGCGGAACATTTTATCGGGATGTCTGGCTCCGGGTTCAAAATCGGCCTGGCGATCTCCACTTACGAGTGGATGGCCGCTGCCACCCTGATCCTGGTAGCCGTTTTCCTGCTCCCGGTTTACCTGAAGAATAAGATATACACTATGCCCCAGTTCCTGGCGCAACGGTATAATGATACAGTGAGCACCATTATGGCCGTATTCTGGCTCCTGGTTTATGTATTCGTAAACCTTACATCGATCATCTACCTCGGTTCCCTGGCTATTTCCTCCATTTCACCCCTGAGCTTCGAATGGAGTATTGCCGGGTTGTCTGTCTTCTCCATCATCGTTACACTGGGTGGTATGAAAGTGATCGGGTATACCGATGTGATCCAGGTACTGGTACTGCTGATTGGCGGACTGGTGACAACGTACCTCGCCCTTACCCTGCTTGCTGATAAATTCGGATATGATGGCGATATTCTCAGCGCGTTGGGAGTGCTGCGAAAAGAAGCGCCTGAACACTTTCATATGATCCTCGATAAGTCCGATCCGAATTATATGGACCTGCCCGGACTGTCCGTGCTGATAGGTGGCATGCTGATCAATAACCTGGCTTACTGGGGTTGTAACCAGTATATCGTGCAACGGGCCCTGGGTGCTGATCTGAAAACAGCCCGTAACGGAATCCTGTTTGCGGCTTTTCTGAAATTACTGATCCCCGTGATTGCTGTATTGCCCGGTATTATCATGTACGTGCTGCATAAAAACGGAATGTTCCAGCAGGAAATGGTGGATGGCACAGTGCTGAAACCGGATCATGCCTACCCGACACTGATGAATTTATTACCTGCCGGTTTAAAGGGTGTTGCCTTTGCTGCACTTACAGCGGCCATCGTGGCTTCCCTGGCCGGGAAGGCCAACAGCATCTCGACCATCTGGTCACTGGATATCTATAAAAAATATTTCAATAAATCGGCTCCTGACCGTAAAGTGGTGCTGATCGGCCGCTGGGCAGTGATCATTTCCATGTTGATTGCGGCGCTTATTACACCGGCACTCCGTTCACTGGACCAGGCCTACCAGTTTATTCAGGAATATGCCGGCTTCCTTTCTCCGGGTGTACTGGCTATTTTTTTACTGGGCATGTTCTGGAAACGGACAACGGCGGCCGCTGCACTGGCAGGAGCCGTGATCACCATCCCGGTATCCACGGTATTAAAATTTTTACCGGTATGGACCAGCGGGGCATTTCCGGATTACCCGTTCCTGGACCGGATGACCATCACTTTCTTCACCGTAGCGCTGGTCATGATCGCCATCAGTCTGCTCTGGCCCAAAGGGGAGAAAGACCGTCATACAATTGAAGTTGATCAATCAATGTTTAAAGTAAATCCGCCGTTTGTACTTGGTTCAGTGATTATCTGTGGAATACTTGCAGCTTTGTATATGATATATTGGTAGTTTTAAAAATAACCAGCATGAAAAGATCAGCATTTATCAGGTTAAGCACGTTGGCAGGTCTGGCACCTTTATGTGCACCCTTGTTTTCTTTTTCCGGTTCAGCCCTTGATGAGGAAATGATGAAAAAACTGGTGTTGGCCAATGACCAGCTGGTAACCGGTCTGCTCGACACAGTAGAGGAAGGCAAACTGAATTTCAGCCGCAAGACCGCGTATGACTTTGCCATTTTATCCGGTTCCTATTGCGCGAAAAGTTCTGCTTACTATCATGACATGAGGATTGTATCCAGGCTGGAGATCCTGGCGCGTTTCCTGACGGCCTCACAGGGAGAAGATGGTACAGTGAACGTAGGCAACCTGGAGTCGCCTCCGGATACGGCCTTTGTGATTGAGATCGTATCCACGGCCACCCATAGTTTACTGCAACAGCAACAACAAGCACTGAAAGAGGTACTGGACCAGATAAAGATCATGATCCTGAAAGCAGGCGAGGCGCTCCGAACCGGTGGTATCCACACCCCCAATCACCGTTGGGTGATCTGTGCCGCCCTTTCACAAGTGAATGCATTGTATCCGGATAAGAAATTTGTGGCCAGGATCAATGAATGGCTGGGAGAAGGTATTTTCCAGGATGCTGACGGCAACTATCCGGAACGCAGCGGTACCTATTCAATGGTGGAGAACACAGCTTTTATCACCATGTCCCGAAACCTTAACCGCCCTGATCTGCTGAAATATGTACGTAAGAATCTCAGTACTTTCTATTATTTCCAGGAAGCCAATGGCGACCTGGTCAGTAATAATTCCCGCAGGCAGGACCAGTATCTCTGCCGCCATTCCACTATTTTTTACCTGCAATACCGATACCTCGCTATCAGGGACAATGACCGGCATTTTGCCGCTATCTGTAAAATGATTGAAGCCACATCCTGGTTTAATAAGGAAGTATTGCAACAGGGTTTGTTTTATTTCCAGGAAAATGAATTACTGCAACAGGAACTGCCTTCGCCGGCAGCATTACCGGCCCGGTATGAGAAACTTCTTCCCTTATCCCATCTGCTCCGGATCAAAAATGACAATACCAGCATTACCTTGTTTGGCGGTATAGACTGGCCCCTGATCATTGCTTCCGGCCGCTCCTGCAGTCCGGATATTTTCAGCTACCGCAAAGGCAAAGCAGTGCTGAAATACCTGCGCCTGTCAACCACTTTCTTCAGTATGGGTTATTTTTACAGTGAGGGGTTAAGGAAACAGGGCAACAGTTATATACTCCATAAGAAACTGCAGGTGCCTTATTACCAGCCCCTGCCATTGAATAAACGGAATAAGCAGGGTGATTATAAACTCAGTCCGAGTGTGGATGACCGCTTCTGGAACAAGATGGATTTTGCCAGTCGTCCGCAGAGTAATATCAAAACACTGGACACCACGGTCACCATGACGGAGAAAGAGGGTAAAGTGGAACTGGAGTTTATTGTGAACGGACTGAAGAATGTGCCGGTGACCATTGAACTCTGTTTCCAGGAAGGGGGGCATATTACCGGATTAACCACTGATGCAAAAGGAAACAAATGCCTCGCAGGTGAATCGGCTATCTATGAAATGGAGGGAGATCAGATCCGTTTTGGCCCGGGGTCAATGACCAATCCTGTACCGGATAACCTGGAAGGGGAGAGGTATAGTACGCATTTCGGAACCCTGAAGACAGCTGGTATGCAGGTATTCCTGACCGGTATAACACCGTTCAGGCATATACTCCGGTTTAATTAATATAAAAGCAGTATCATGAAAAGAAGAGCAGTGATCCGCAACCTGTCAATGGCCGTACCGGCTATTTATCTTGGCCGTATGATGCCGGGTGATCTGATGGCAGATTATTACGGACCAGGTGAACCAATGGCCAAAGGTCCTTTCGCACCGGATTGGAAAAGCCTGCAGCAATTCCGTGTGCCAGACTGGTTCCGCGATGCCAAGTTCGGCATCTGGGCGCATTGGGGATCTCAATGTCAGCCGGAATTCGGTGACTGGTATGCCCGCAGCATGTACATCGAAGGAAGTAAAGCTTATAAATACCACCTGGAAAAATACGGGCACCCATCGAAATTTGGTTTCAAGGACGTGATCCATGAATGGAAAGCGGAAAAATGGGACCCGGAAGAACTGGTGTCCCTGTATAAAAAAGCAGGAGCAGCTTATTTCATGGCCATGGCCAATCACCACGACAATTTTGATAATTACAACAGTAAATACCAGCGCTGGAACTCGGTTAACCTGGGCCCGAAGAAGGACCTTATCGGTGGCTGGGCAAAGGCGGCAAAACAGAACGGACTTCGGTTTGGAGTGAGCGTGCATGCGGCCCATGCCTGGAGCTGGTATGAACAATCCAGGAATGCCGATAAGGAAGGACCTTATGCCGGGATTCCGTACGATGGTGTATTAACAAAAAAAGACGGGAAGGGAACCTGGTGGGAGAAATATGATCCGCAGGAACTGTATGAGCAGAACCATCCCCGGAGTGAAGGAAGTGAAAAAGAAAATCATATACATAATCAATGGAACTGGGGCAACGGGGCCGCCGTCCCCTCCAAAGCTTATTATGAAAAATTTTATAACCGCACTGTCGACCTGATCAATAAATACGACCCGGACCTGGTTTATTTTGATGATACAGGATTGCCTTTATGGCCGGTGAGTGATGCCGGGTTGAGGATTGCCGCCCATTTCTATAACCGCAGTATCAGTAAACGCGGTAAACTGGATGTGGTGATCAATGGAAAGATACTGGATGAGGAACAACGGAAATGCATGGTCTGGGATATTGAGCGAGGACAGAGTAATTCCATTGAACCCCTGCCCTGGCAAACGGACACCTGTATCGGCAGCTGGCATTATGACCGTCCAAGGTATGAACAGAAAAAATACAAATCCGTGAAGACCGTAGTGCATACCCTGATCGATGTGGTTAGCAAGAATGGTAATCTCATGCTCAATATACCGGTACGCGGAGACGGATCAATTGATGAGGAAGAACGGAAAGTGGTGGAGGGGATCACGGAATGGATGCAGGTGAACAATGAAGCCATTTATGGAACCAGGCCCTGGACAGTCTTTGGAGAAGGGCCTGCCATTCAGCAGGCAGCTCCATTATCTGCACAAGGTTTCAATGAAGGGAAGGGAAAACCATTTACAGCGGAAGATATCCGGTATACATTAAAAGGCAATATACTCTATGCATTCCTCATGGGATGGCCGGGTGAAAACGAAGCGCGGATCGGATCACTGGGGTATCAGTCAATACCCACGGGAGGAAAGAAAATCGGTAAAATCAGTTTACTGGGTTATAAGGGTGAACTGGTTTGGCAGCAACAGGCTGGTTACCTGGGAGTGCAAATGCCGCTGGCTGCTCCATGCGATCATGCGGTGGTGCTGAAAATAGAAGGCTTGCTCTGAACAGTTTCAGGAATCTGCATATATATATAGTGATAAAGCCGGGCAGTATACCCCATGATGACCGGGTATTTGTATGGCTGTATTTTTATGGGCTGTTACCCGTCAACATAAAAATGCGGACTGGCGTTTCCGGTATGGTGCTTAAGAAGCCCGGGTAAGGCTGAAACCGGTGCAGGTTATTTTAATCATGTACTGGAAACGTACAGGGTCTTATCTTTAAAGCTCTTTAACCAGGCCGGTAAGGCCGCGCCTAAAGGAATAAAACCGATACATAAACAATAAACATACAACCGTGAAAAAAGCATTTTTAATTCTTGCCGGAAGTCTTTTGCTGGGAAGCATTGCTAAAGCGCAGTTGCAGGTAAATGCCGTGGTAGATGGTCAAACACCTGCGGCCGTGATCAGCCGTCATATCTATGGTCACTTCTCCGAACACCTGGGACGCTGCATCTATGATGGCTTCTGGGTCAGTGATACCCTGAACGTTCCGAAGAAAGATCGCATCCGCCTGGATATAGTAGAAGCACTGAAACGGATTAATATTCCCAACCTGCGCTGGCCGGGCGGTTGTTTTGCCGATGAATACCACTGGCGCGATGGCATTGGTCCGCGTAACCAGCGTCCTTATATGGTCAATACCAATTGGGGAGGCGTATCAGAAGACAATAGTTTTGGCACGCATGAATTCCTTGAACTCTGCACCCTGCTGAATTGTGAGCCGTATATCTCCGGTAATGTGGGCAGTGGCACCGTGGAGGAAATGGCCAAATGGGTAGAGTACCTGAACTCCGATGCCAAAAGCACCATGACCGATCTGCGGGCACAGAATGGAAGGGCCACCCCCTGGCGCGTGAAATTCTGGGGCGTAGGCAATGAAAGCTGGGGTTGTGGCGGTAATATGACCCCTGAATTTTATGCGGATCAGTACAAGCGTTATGAAACCTATGCGCGTAACTATAAGGATGCACCATTGAAGAAAATTGCCTGCGGGGCCAGTTCATCTGATTATAACTGGACCGAAGTGATGATGAAACGCGTGAACATAAACAGTATGTGGGGACTCAGCCTGCATCATTATACCATACCCACTGGTTCCTGGGGTAAGAAAGGATCCGCCACCAGTTTTGATGAAAAGGAATATTTCACCACTATGAAGAACTGTTTATACATGGATGAACTGGTGACCCGTCATAGCACGATCATGGACCGCTATGATCCCACGAAGAAAGTGGCCCTGGCCGTGGATGAATGGGGTATCTGGACCGATGTGGAGCCCGGTACCAATCCCGGATTCCTGTACCAGCAGAACAGTCTGCGGGATGCGATCGTAGCCGCCACCACCCTGAATATATTTAATAATCACAGTGACCGCGTGAGGCTGGCCAACCTGGCACAGACCGTAAATGTGTTGCAGTCCCTGATCCTGACCAATGGCCGGCAGATGTTGCTGACACCCACCTATCACGTGTTTGATATGTTTAAAGTGCACCAGGATGCCCGCAGGCTCAATGTGAATTTCACGTCTCCTGAATACAGGAACGGGGAGGCTAAAATCGCTGCCCTGAATATCTCCGCCTCAGTGGATGCGGATGGTATCGTTCATATTTCATTCGTAAATGTTGACCCCAATAATAAGATCAGTTTCCGCGCCGCCATACCAGGTGTAAAATGGACCACGGCCAAAGGGCAGATCCTGAGTTCAACAAAACTGACCGACATCAACAGCTTCGATAAGCCGGATGCCGTAAAGATCCAGCCATTCACCGGAGCAAAAAAAGACGGAAACGATCTGCTGGTGGAATTACCGGCGAAGAGTATTGTGGTGGTTGAGTTGAGGTGAATAGATAATAGTAAATAGAGAATAGAAAATAGGGAGTTCTAAGAGGCCTTGTCATCCCGAACGAAGTGAGGGAGCTTCCCCGTAGCGAAGCAAGTGAAAGTCCTAAGATGCCTTGTCATCCCGCTTGCCCACCGTAGAGATAACGAAGGTGGGAACGAAGCGAGGGAACTTCGACCTAAATAAACAAAATAAAGAAAAACAAACGGACATGAGCGACAAGCTGTTAATGCAGCAAACCATGCGCTGGTATGGCCCCAAAGACCCGGTGAGTCTTTCGGATATCCGCCAGGCCGGTTGTGCCGGGGTGGTTACTGCGCTCCATCATATCCCTAACGGGGAGGTGTGGACGACAGAAGAAATCAATAAACGAAAAGCAGAAGTGGAAGCGGCGGGTATGGTATGGTCGGTGGTGGAAAGTGTACCGGTGCATGAAGCGATCAAGACACAGTCACCCGGATTTGAAACCTATATAGAAAACTATAAGACATCGGTAAAGAACCTCGCGGCCTGTGGTATTCATATCGTGACGTATAATTTCATGCCGGTGCTCGACTGGACCCGTACAGATCTCGCCTATACGGTGGAAGATGGAAGTAAAGCACTCCGTTTTGAAAAGGCCGCTTTTGTGGCTTTTGATGTGTATATGCTGCAACGCAAAGGAGCGGCGGATGAATACAGTGCGGCAGATCTGGTCAGGGCCCGTGAACGGTTTGAGTCCATGTCAAAAGAAGAGAAAGAATTATTACAACGGAATATCATTGCAGGCTTACCGGGCAGTGAGGAAAGTTTTACCCTGGATCAGTTCCGCGAAGCCCTCAGTGCCTACAAGGATATTGATGCGGGCCGGTTGCGTTCCAACCTGGTTCATTTTCTTTCTGAAATTGTACCGGTGGCAGAAGCGGCCGGAGTATATATGGTCATACACCCCGATGATCCTCCTTATCCCATACTGGGACTGCCCAGGGTGGTCAGTACAGCCCATGATATCCGTTTGCTCACGGATGCCGTATCTTCCCTGCACAACGGGCTTTGTTTCTGTACCGGTTCATTTGGGGTAAGGCCGGATAATGAACTGCCGGCCATGGTCAGGGAATTCGGGGACCGGATCAATTTTATTCACCTGCGGAGTACAAGGAGGAATGAATGGGGTGATTTTTATGAAGACAATCACCTCGAAGGCGATGTGGACATGTATGCCGTGGTGAAGGAAATAATACAGGTAATGGAGAAACGAAAAGTTTCCATTCCCATGCGCCCGGATCACGGGCACCAGATGCTGGATGACCTGAAGAAAAAAACCAACCCTGGTTATTCGGCCATTGGACGGTTAAGGGGACTGGCAGAGCTGCGCGGACTCGAACTGGGTATTGCGCGATCCGGTGCCTGATTTAATAATATAATAGACTAACGATTTAAACTTCTGTATGGCTTCATTAACCAGCAAAAAGTACCGCTTCGCCTTTATCATGGTCACTTCCCTGTTTTTCTTCTGGGGATTTGTACATAATCTCGACCCTGTATTGATTAAGCACCTCAAGAAATCATTTACTTTAAATACGCTGCAGTCTTCCTTGGTGGACAGCGCCGTCTATATTGCCTATTTCCTGATGGCGCTGCCGGCCGGTTATGTGATGAAGAAGTTTGGCTATAAGGCCGGGGTGATACTTGGTCTTGTTTTATTTGCGGCCGGTTCCTTTTTGTTTATCCCTGCGGCCAATACACAGCAGTATATTTTCTTTCTCGGTGCATTGTTTATAATTGCCAGTGGACTGACTTTCCTGGAAACAGCAGCGAATCCTTATTCGGATCTCCTGGGTGATCCTGAAACGTCCACACAACGGTTGAACTTATCGCAGTCATTTAACGGACTGGCAGCCACCCTGGCGCCCATCATCGGGGTGAACCTGATTCTGACGAAAGGATATTCAGATGCAGAATTGGCCGGGATGACGGAGCAGGCGAAAAAGATGGCGCTGGCTGCTGAAGCTTCCTCTGTTAAAATGCCTTACCTGATTCTTGGATTATGCATATTACTGGTTGCTGTCATATTCTGGTTTACCCACCTGCCTGAAGTAAAAGGCACCACAGAAAATGAGAAAGGCAGCAGTAAATCCATCCTGCATGCGTTTCGTCATGCACACCTGTCCTGGGCAGTAACCGCGCAATTTTTTTATGTGGGGGCACAGGTATGTGTGTTCAGTTTCTTTTTACTCTATGCACCTAAGGCTGCGGGCGTGAGTGATACGATTGCAGGCCGTTATCTCGGTTATGGTTGCGGGTTTGCTTTTATGGTGGGTCGTTTTGTGGGAACCTTCCTGATGAAATATATTCCACCACCCCGGTTGCTGGCCATTTATGCGGCTATCAACATGGCCCTTTGCGCAGTAGCCATGTTCGCCTCTGGTATTCCCGCCCTGGTAGCCGTGATCGGTATCGCGTTTTTCATGTCGATTATGTTCCCGACAATTTTTTCATTGGGGATTAAAGACCTTGGTACAGATACAGAATATGGCAGCAGCCTGATCATCATGTCCATTGTGGGTGGCGCCATCCTGCCCCCGTTATTTGCCTGGATAGCCGACAGTACAGGTAACATCCAGTTAGGCTATAGCGTACCTTTGATCTGTTTCGCGGTCATCCTTTATTTCGGATGGAAAGGATACCGGGTGCAGCCAACCTTAAAAGCCGCTTAGATGAAAAGATTTTGCCTGGCCCTCGACCTGGTGGATGATGCAGCCCTGATTGCTGAGTATGAAAACTGGCATAAGCCAGGGCAACAGTTGCCGGGTATTCCTGAAAGTATTTCAGCAGCCGGTATCCTGCAGATGGAAATCTATCGTACCGGTAACCGGCTCTTTATGATCATGGAAACTACCGATGATTTTGATCCGGCTGAAAAAGCAGCCATGGATGCGGCCAACCCCGCCGTGGAGCAATGGGAAAAACTGATGTGGAAATTCCAGCAACCCCTTCCCTGGGCGAAAGAGGGGGAGAAATGGATTCCCATGACTAAGATCTTTCAATTAACCTGAATTTAATTATCGTTATGTTTTCCTTACTTGATAAAATAGCCCTGGTGACCGGAGGAGGTAGTGGTATCGGCCGGGCCATTGCCACTTTATTTGCCAAGCAGGGGGCAACGGTTTGTATACTTGACCTGGATGAGAAAGGCGCTTCAGCAACGGTGGAAGAAATAACAGCCGCAGGAGGTAAGGCCAGCTTTATTACCTGTAATGTATCCGATCAGTCAGCCGTGAAAGCAGCCGTGGCACAATTACCTGCAGTACATATCCTGGTCAATAATGCAGGAGTGGCGCATGTGGGTACGGCGGAGAATACTTCCACAGAAGACTTTACCCGCATTTTTGAAATAAATGTAAAAGGCATCTACAACTGCCTCCATGAAGTGATCCCGGTGATGAAGAAAAACGGCGGGGCTATTCTGAATATGGCTTCGATTGCTTCTACAGTCGGGATAACTGACCGCTTTGCCTACAGCATGAGCAAGGGAGCGGTGGTGGGCATGACCTTATCCGCCGCCCGTGATTTTATGGCGGCTGGTATCCGGTGCAATTGCATATCGCCTGCACGGGTACACACCCCCTTCGTGGATGGTTTTATTGCTAAAAACTATCCGGGAAAAGAGGCTGAAATGTTTGATAAGCTATCCAAAAGCCAGCCCATCGGCCGGATGGGGCATGTGGATGAAATAGCAGCACTGGCCCTCTATCTCTGCAGTGATGAAGCCTCCTTTATTACCGGCAATGATTATCCGATCGATGGCGGATTTATTCACCTGAACAATTAATTACAGTATATGAAACTGATACGTTTTGGAGCAGCCGGGGCAGAAAGACCCGGGGTGCATATGGACGGGATCAATTATGATCTCAGTTCCTTTATCCGGGATTATGATGAACTCTTCTTTGCCAGTGATGGCCTCAATGATCTGGCCGCAATCCTTGAAAGAGAAAAAGGTAAACTGCCGGTGGTGCCGGCTGAAACAAGACTGGGTCCACCCGTGGCCCGTCCATCCAAGATTGTATGTATCGGTTTGAACTATTCCAAACATGCGAAAGAGACCAATGCGGCGATTCCGAAAGAACCGATCATTTTTTTTAAGTCCACTACTTCTTACAGCGGTCCGAATGATCCGATCACGATTCCAAAGAATTCCGTGAAGACCGACTGGGAAGTGGAACTGGCCTTTATCATGGGTAAAAAGGCATCTTATGTGGAAGTGGAGGAAGCCATGGACTATGTAGCCGGCTACGCGTTGCACAATGATGTCAGCGAACGTGAATTCCAGCTGGAACGGGGAGGAACCTGGGATAAGGGCAAAGGATGCGATACCTTTGCACCGATTGGCCCCTGGCTGGTCACCAAGGATGAAATCACTGATCCGCATAATCTCCGGCTCTGGTTATCGCTGAATGGTAAAATGATGCAGGACAGCAATACCAATGACCTCATCTTTAATATTCCTTTCCTGGTATCCTATATCAGTCAGTTCATGACCTTATTGCCCGGTGATATTATTTCAACCGGTACACCGGCAGGCGTGGGATTGGGCTTTACGCCGAATATCTACCTGAAGGAAGGCGATGTGGTGGAACTGGGTATTGACGGGCTGGGGACGAGCAGGCAGGTATGCCACAATTACCGGAAGTAAGGAACATGAATGGGACGATGGTGTTCAGCAAACGCCAAACAACTAAACGACAAACAACAAACCCTAATGATTATTGACAGTCACCAGCATTTCTGGCAGTATAACGCCGAAAAGCACAGTTGGATAGATGATGAAATGAAATCGATCCGCCGTGATTTTCTGCCGGAGGAACTGGCCACCGTTTACAAAGAGAACGGGGTAGCCGGTTCGGTGGCTGTACAGGCCGACCAGACTGAAAACGAAACCGGATTCCTGATTGAGCTAAGCCGGAAAACTGATTTTATAAAAGGCATCGTAGGCTGGACGGATCTGCGTTCAGAAGATTTACCGGGTAATCTTGAGTTCTACCAGACGATCCCGGAAATAAAAGGGTTCAGGCATGTATTGCAGGGAGAGGATCCTTCCTTTATGCTGCAGCCGGCCTTTCTGCGTGGTATCGGTCTGCTCAAAAAATATGGATTCACTTATGATATCCTGGTCTTCCCGCACCACCTGCAGGCGGTAAAAGAACTGGTCCGCCAGTTCCCCAAACAGTCATTTGTGCTGGATCATATGGCCAAGCCCTATATTAAGAAAGGCCAGGTAGGTGAATGGGCAAAAGACATCAAAGAACTGGCGGCTTTCCCGAATCTGTTCTGCAAGATCAGCGGGATGGTCACCGAGGCTGATTATAAGCAATGGCGGCCGGAAGATTTCACTCCTTACCTCGATGTGGTGGTCAATGCCTTTGGCACCAAACGTATTATGTATGGGAGCGACTGGCCTGTATGCCTGGTCGCCGGCAGCTATTCCCAGGTCCTAACGATCGTTAAGGATTATTTCGCTTCCTTTACACCGGATGAGCAGGCGGCTGTATTCTCCGGTAATGTTACCCGATTCTATCATTTATAATTAAGGTATATGTCAGCAAGAGTATCATTTCCCCCTATAATATTCGGCACGACCACCCTCGGGAATATTTATGAAGAAATACCCTATGCCACTAAACTGGCCATCTTAAAGGAATGTATCAATAACGCGCCGGGCGGCACCCTGATGTTTGACTCAGCCGGTAAATACGGGGCCGGTATGGCTCTTGAAATACTGGGCCAATGCCTCGACGAACTGGGAGTACCCCCCGAAAAAGTGATCATCAGTAATAAACTCGCCTGGTACCGGGTACCACTTACAGGTCCCGAATCCACTTTTGAACCAGGGGTCTGGCATAATTTAAAATATGATGCCGTTCAGCGCATCAGTTATGATGGCATACTGGCCTGCTATGAACAAGGCAATGAACTGCTGGGTAAATACAAAACCAATACCGCTTCCGTACATGACCCGGATGAATACCTGGCCGCGGCCGTGGATAAGGCAGATGATAAAAAAAGATACCAGGATATACTGGATGCCTACAGGGCCCTGCATGAACTGAAAGCCGCCGGCAAGATCAGTTCAGTAGGAGTGGGCGCCAAGAACTGGAAAAGCATACAACGCATTGCAAAGGATGTGGACCTGGACTGGGTGATGATCGCGAACAGTATTACCGTTCACTCTCATCCCAAACCATTACTCGAATTCATGGCCCAGCTGCACCACAAAGGCGTGGCGATCATTAATTCCGCTGTATTCAACGGGGGGTTCCTCGTAGGGCGTGATTTTTATAATTACAAAAAAGTGGACCCCCATACAGAAGACGGGAAGGCCAAATATGAATGGCGTGCGAAATTCTTTGAACTCTGCGCCAAACACAATGTCACCCCTGCTGAAGCCTGTTTCAATTTCGGCTTCCGTATTCCCGGGGTGAACTCAGTGGCATTAAGCACTTCACATCCTGAAAAAGTAAAACCCAATATTGCGATGGCCACCTGCGAGGTACCGGTAGCGTTATGGGATGATATGAAGGCGAATGGGTTGCTGGAGCCGGATTATCTGATTAATAATTTGTAGGAGAGGGGAGAGAGGAGAGGGGAGAGAGGAGAGGAAATAGAAAATAGTAAATAGAAAATAGGGAGGCTTGCTTAGGGGGCAGGGTTAAAAAGTTTAATGAGAGCGGTTTTTGCCGCTCTTTTTTTATTTTAAAGATAGTGCGGGGGGCATTTAACCCGGGAAAACCCAAATTGAGGATGACCAGTTTAACTGGACAATTATTGTTTAACTCGCATAATTTACTAAATTGTGTTTACCGCCTTTGATTAAGTAGCATTGAATATCCTTTTTTTGGATGTCTGAGCATAGAATATTCTGCAAATCACTAACTGCTCAAATATGAATAGCTGATGAGATTAATAATAAATGTTACTTTATTTTCTTTGCTTTTGATTAGCTGTAATAGGAAAATATATAAAAGCCTGTTGTATGAAATAAGGAATAGTAAAACATCTGTACTCTCTGCAAGACAGATTCAGCTGCCATCTGATACCGTTCCCGCAATCAAACCAATTGAGTATTTTTATAATACAATTTATGGGTTGGATGAAAATTTCGTTATGTCTTCAGAAAGTAATCCTGCAATCTTTTTCGTTCAACGGCCGACTCTTGTATATCAATACGGTAGCGGATCGCCTTTAATTCTATATCCGGATGACAGTCTGAATGTTGAGTATGATATTTATGCAGAGGAAACATTTAAAACAACTGATAAAAGGCGAAAAGAGGAATTACAGGGATTTGGGGCTTGGTGTGTTTTTCTCAATAATATATCAGGTAAACTTGTTGGCTTTTATAGACAACCGATAATGACAGAAAATGAAGCGTTAATTCAGGATGATAGTATTAAGTCAACTATCAGAATTATCGGGGGTATAGCTGATACTGCAATTTCAACATTTGTTAAGAATTATAATTTATCCAAAGAGCAAACAGGTTATTTCCTTGAATTCAAAAAGTCATATCTGTTAAGACTTGAGCTTGATTATTATTGGTCGTATAGGAAGTATAGTAAAAATGAGAGTGGTTTTCATTCAAGGTATACTGGGATAGTAAATCACTTCAATTCGTTGAAATCTGTCGAAGATATTAGTTTTAATTTCCGGAATTTGAAAGAATTGCTTAGGCAAATCATGTCATATAGATTTGGTGTAGATAATGTGTATGACATGCCTTCTTTGCAATCTTATCTGAAAATTGCTGGGATAATGTTTCAAGGAATAAGTTATAATTATTTATGTGCAAGTATTATTTATACAGCTTATAAAAATAAAGTCATTAATTCAAAAGAATTATTGAAATATTCCAGAAGACTTCTGAAGAATAAATACTATAAAAATGCAATTAGGGCGATTGCTAACAGTTATAGCAAAACTGAGTACTATTTAACTACTTCTGGTAAAAGTACTTTTATTACAAAATCCGGAGTGAATTCCGGGAATACAGAAAAAGAAGTACTAGATAAGTTCAAAGGGAAACTTGTATTAGTGGATTTTTGGGCAAGTTGGTGTGTGCCATGTAGAAAGGAAATGCCTGCCATGCGGGAGATTAAAAAGGACTATTTGGGGAAAGACATTGTTTTTATTACGATTTCAATAGATAAAAGTTTGCTCTCCTGGCAAAAGGCTCATGACGCTGAAAAACTAACTGCGGAAACGAGTTTTTTAATGAACACACAGGATAGTGTATTTGTTTTTATGAATAAGGTTATTGATGAAATACCCCGATATTTCCTGATTAATAAAGATGGAAGTCTGATTTCCGATAATGCTCCCTGGCCTGCTGATGCTGAACTTCGGAAATTAATTGATAAGTATATTGGCAATTAGTTTCCAATGATTAATTTACGAAGAAACTCATTCACTTAATTTTCAATATTGCTAAGGGGAAAAGTTGTATAATGAAGTAATGATTGTTGAAAGGGGGTGAATACTTGTAGAGGATTCGTTTTATAAAAAGTTAGACTTTATGAAAAATTTATTGCTGATTGTTTTTCTAACATTTTTTGGTCATTCAGTTAATGGGCAAAACTATAATGATACCTCCGACGCCCGTTTCCGACCGTTATTACATTTCACACCTGAAGCCCACTGGATGAATGATCCAAATGGCATGGTTTATTACAAAGGCACTTATCATTTATTCTATCAATATTACCCGGGTGGTAATGTATGGGGACCAATGCACTGGGGGCATGCGACCAGCACCAATATGATGAACTGGAAACATGAACCGGTGGCCCTGTATCCGGACAGCCTGGGGATGATCTTCTCCGGCAGTGCCGTAGTGGATAAGGAAAATACCTCCGGGTTCGGGAGTAATGGACGTGTCCCCCTGGTGGCCATTTTTACCCAGCATGATGAAACAGCAATGAAGAAGGGAAGTAAAAGTTTCCAGAATCAGAGCATTGCCTATAGCCTGGATGAAGGAAAGACCTGGACCAAATACAAAAACAACCCGGTGCTACGCAGTCCGGGACTGGTGGATTTCCGTGACCCCAAAGTTTCCTGGAATACAGCGGTTAAAAAATGGATCATGACCCTGGCCGTGGCTGACCGGGTGCATTTTTATTCTTCTCCGGATTTAAAAAACTGGACCAAAGAAAGTGAGTTTGGCGAAAAAGCCGGGGCACATGGAGGGGTTTGGGAATGCCCGGATCTTTTCCCAATGAAATATGAAGGGAAGGATATCTGGGTCTTGCTGGTGAGCATTAATCCCGGTGGACCCAACAAAGGATCTGCCACGCAATACTTCCTCGGTGATTTTGATGGAAAGGTTTTTCATCCATTCAGTACGGATACAAAATGGATCGATTATGGTCCGGATAATTATGCCGGGGTTACCTGGAGTAATACGCGTGACAAGTCATTCTTTATGGGCTGGATGAGTAATTGGTCCTATGCACAAATAGTACCCACCACAACCTGGCGCAGTGCCATGACACTTGCCCGTGAACTGAGGCTGGAAAAAACAGGGGATGAATTAAGACTCGCGTCATGGCCTGTTAAATCACTTTTCCCATTCTTTACCGGAACATTTGGTTCAAAGGGAATGGGTACAAGTCCGTATGATCTTTTCGCCACGAGTAAATCCTCTGGTATTCCCTGCCAGTTAATTCTGTCTGCATTAAAACATTCATTCAGCCTCCGATTTGCCAATGAGGCAGGCGAAGAACTGCTGATCGGGTATGATAAAAAAATGGATCAGTTTTATGTTGACCGAAGCAAGTCTGGCAACACTGCTTTTCATGCTGATTTTCCCACACGATCCTATGCGCCGCGGTTCAGTTTATCGGATACCATACATTTGACAGTAGTAATGGACAAATCATCGGTGGAAGTATTTGGGGATAAAGGACTCACGGTCATGACGGCCATTTTCTTTCCTTCCGGTCCTTACACTAAAGCGGAATTGATCTCAGGTGAACCAGTTAAGATGAATAAAGTGGAACTGACGTACCTGGGTAAGCGTTAACGGGGTTTGTTTTTCTCGTTATATAAAAGCGGCCAGTCCGGATTATACACATGCGCCTTCATCATCCATCCGGATAATTTATTCACGATGGCCGGAAACTGAT
>CAZFLL010000059.1:0-15197 GCA_964519865.1 uncultured Chitinophaga sp.
TAAGCCCGATCACACTCGTGGCCTTATTGTTTACCATATTAGTGATGTTCAGCCTCAAGGGTAAACTGATCGTACAGATTCCCGGAGATGTATTGCTGATCGCCGTTCCCTTGTCCATTTATTTTGCGATCATGTTCTTTTCGGCTTTTTTACTTTCCAAAAAAGCGGGTACGGATTATCCGAAATCCGTTTCGCTGGCCTTTACGGCCGCCGGCAATAATTTTGAACTGGGAATCGCCGTGGCGATCTCTGTTTTTGGTATCAGTTCCCCGGCCGCTTTTGCCGCGGTGATCGGTCCGCTGATTGAAGTGCCTGTACTGATCCTGCTGGTACGTTATGCACTGAGCCAGCAACATAAATTCAAACCATTGAAACAATGAAGAAGAAACTCCTTTTTGTTTGTATTGAAAACAGCAACCGCAGCCAGATGAGCCAGGCTTTTGCCCGTATACTCGGCGGAGAAAACGTGGAAGCTTATAGTGCCGGATCCAAACCTTCGGGTATTGTAAATCCAAAAGCCATTGCGGCGATGAAGGAACTGGGTTATGACCTCAGCACACATGACAGTAAAAGTCTCGACGAAGTAAAAAAATATGCGCCCTTTGATGCCGTGGTGACCATGGGTTGCGGCGACGCCTGTCCCTGGATGCCGGCCAAACGGTTTATTGACTGGCAGATCCCCGATCCCAAGCATATGGAACCCGCGGAGTTTAATAAAGTGCGTGATTTTATACGGGACAAAATTGCCGGCCTGCTGATCGAACTGGCTGATTAATCCAGGTATTCCTTGGGTATCGGGTTATCCTCCGATTCACCCTGCCAGAATATCGTGAGCACCCACCATCGTTTGCCGTCAAACCAGAGCTGGATACTGTTAATCCCGCGCATAAAGGGTTTTTCATCTTTCAGCGTTCTCCTGGATTCATAGGTGCTGAAAAGCTGGACCACGCTCCCGTACCGGTCTGTTTTCCGGCTGATCTCCTTTTCAAAAAACCCATCCTTTTCCAGGATGGGGCCTGAAAGCTTTATATAATCTTCCACGGACATGATTCTTTTCGCCATCATTCCATCGGGACGTTTTCCTGTGGCCACCAGCCTGGCTTCCGGAAGAAACAGGGTCCGGAAACGGTCCCAGTTACGCAATTCACCTGCCGGACCCGAGATCGTATTATAAATGGCGGCAATGATGGCATCTGCCGTACCCACATCTTTCATGTCAGCCGGAATACTGTCGGTAACAGCAGCACGCAGTTGTACCTGCATCAGCAGCAGGAGAAGAATAAGCCCGGAAAGCCTTTTCATAAACTTAATTTGATACAAAATACAGTTCCCGGCCGGTAATTCCAGTCCATCCATCAAAACTCATGGTTCTTTATTTACTTTGCTGCTTGTATGACAACTACTGAAACCAGGGTTTTATCCAGGAACCTCTATATCTTTCTTTTCAGCCTCCTGGGACTGGTTTATGTTGCGGGACTCTTTGTCCCGCTGATGGACAACGACGCCGCCCATCACGCCAATATCGCTCTGCGGATGTACCTCACGGGGGATTATGTCAACCTCGTGGACAATGGCGTTGACTATCTGGATAAGCCCCACCTGCATTTCTGGCTGGCCGCTGCCAGTTTTAAAATTTTCGGGGTGACGGGCTTTGCCTATAAACTCCCGTCGCTCCTGTTTACAAGCGGCGGTATTTATTCCGTATACCGGTTGGGTAAATCGCTCTATTCAGCAGAAACCGGCCGGCTGGCTGCACTGATCATCGCTTCTTCCCTGTCCTTTATGCTGGCCAACAGTGATGTGCGCATGGATGCGATACTGACTGCCGCCATCGCTTTTGCTGCCTGGCAACTGGCCGGTCTCCTGCTTACAAAAAAATGGATCCATGTGGTGGGCGCCGCACTTGGTCTCGCCCTGGCCTTTTCCACCAAGGGAGCTATCGGGGTGCTGGTACCCGGACTGTTCGCCATTTTTTATGCCGTTTACCTCCATCGGACCAGGGATTTTCTTTCTGTAAAATGGCTGAGCCTCCTTTTTCTTTTTATCCTGTTCATCAGCCCGGTGCTTTATTGCTATTACCTGCAGTTTAACCTGCATCCTGAAAAAATAATCCGGGGTAAGGATCATATCAACGGCGTCCGCTTTATTCTATTCAGTCAGAGCTTTGAACGATACACGGGTGAAATGGGTGAGACACTGAAAAAAGATTACCTGTTTTTTATTCATTCTTTCCTCTGGACTTTTTTACCCTGGTCGCTGATTGCCATCATGGCATTTTATAAAAAACTCAGCGGGCTGAAAGCCAAACAGGGAGAATGGGCAACAGCCTTTGTTTTCCTGGTGCTCGTACTCCTGGTAAGCTTCTCCGGTTTTAAACTGCCCCATTACCTGAATATCAGTTTTCCGTTCGCGGCTGTTTTTTCTTCCGGCTGGCTGTTACAACAGCACGCGAACCCCCTGCTGTTGAAAAGAATTTACGGGGTTCAGCTCTTTGTCTCCCTGTTTATATTGCTGGTGCTGGCTGTGGTTAATTTCTGGTCCTTCCAGGTAAACAGTTACCTGGTTATGACGGGTGTAATACTATTGCTCAGTGTCTATATCCATTTTATACGCAGCACTATCATGAGCACACTGGCGAAAAGCATAAGTTTTTCGGTAGCCGCGATCATCCTTTGTTTTTTCTTACTGAACACCAGTTTATACCCGCAGTTATTGAAATACCAGGGTGGAAATATGCTGGCGAAAGAGATAAAGGGGAAAATTGATGCGCGTAATATTTATTTCTGGGGGAACAGCAACAGTGCTTCATTTGATTTTTATACCGGGACGATCCGGAAAAAATATACACCCGGGGAAGAAAGTAAAAAAGAGAAAATCTGGCTGGCTTATTATCCAAAAGATACACTTGAAATAGTACATGCCGGATTGAACCTGGGAAATACGCTCCGTATGAAGGATTACGAAATATCCATGATCGATCTGCCTTTTATGAATCCTTATAAAAGAGACAGTCTCTGTTCAACCATCCTGCTTTCAGAACTTATTCGCTGATCTTACTGGCAATTCTTCTTCAGTAATTCATTTACTTCCGGGCCAAACTGCTTTTCAAACTGCAGTTCTTTTGCCTTATTCAGGTCCCTGCAGGCTTCCTCCTTTTTTTCCTGTGCCAGGTATACCAGGGCCCTGTTTTTATAGGCAAATGCGTTGCCGGGATAGAGGGAAATGGATTTATTGATATCCTCCAGCGCACCGGGCAAATCATTCAGTTTATACCGGGTGAATCCGCGGTTGTTCAACGTAAGGGGTTCGTCTTTTTCCAGTTGCAGGGCTTTATCAAAATACTGCAGGGCTTCTTCATACTTCCCCATCAGGCTGTATTGAAAACCGATATTGACATAGGGCCCGACAAATGTACTGTCCAGCCTTATTGCTTTTTTCAGGTACATGATCGCTTCATCCGTCCTGTTCAGTTCATCCAGTACGGTTCCCAGGTTATTGATTACTGAAATATCAGCCGTGTCATAACTATACGCCCGGTAAAAATCTTCGTAAGCTCCCTGGAAATCGCGTTTTTGTTCTTTAGCCGTTCCCCTGTTTACAAAGCAGCCCAGCAGAAATTTTTCATCCGTGGTGCGTTCAATCGCTTTTGTATTATCGATAATGGCCTCTTCGGTGTAATTGAGCACATACATCAGGTTGGCCCTGTAATGATAAGCCAGGGCTGAATCAGGCGCTATATCAATCGCCCGGGTAAAATCATCAAAGCATTTCTGGTATTCCTTCAGTTCAAAATAGGCGGTGCCCCGGCCGGTATAGACATCATACTTGGTGGAATCCTTTTTCCAGGCCTTATTATAAATTTCAAGCGCTTCGGTGAATTTTTTTTCGCCCAGCAGTTGCTGGCCTTTTGAGATCAGTTCCCTGACGGACTGACTATATACAGAACCGGAAAAGAGAAGGGCAATAAACAGGAGTAACTTCCGCATAATTGAACCTTATAACGGTCACATACCTGCCTTATTGCTGATTTCCAGCATTCTTTTAATGGGTTTTAACGCGGCCAGCCTTAATTCCTCGTCCATGTTAATCTCCGGGAGTTCATACTTCATACAGAGGTATAATTTTTCCAGGGTATTCAGTTTCATGTGCGGACAATCATTGCAGGCGCAGTTATTGGTGGGAGGAGCGGGAATAAATGTCTTTCCCGGCGATTCTTTCATCATCTGGTGAAGGATACCGGTCTCAGTGGCCACGATATACTCCCGGGCAGAATCGGTCTGTGTGTACTTCAGCAGGCCTGTGGTGGAACCGATATAATCCGCCATCCGGAGAATGGGTTCCTCGCATTCGGGATGCGCGATAAATTTTGCCTGCGGGTGACGGATTTTTAATTTGGTGATTTTCTCCAGGCTGAAAATTTCATGGACCATACAGGCCCCGTTCCACAAGAGCATATTCCGGCCGGTGACTTTGTTGATATACGCGCCCAGGTTTTTATCCGGCGCAAAAATAATCGGCTGGTCTTTGGGAAAACTCTCTACAATGATCCGGGCATTGCTGCTGGTTACGATCACATCACTCAGGGCTTTGATACCGGCACTGCAGTTGATGTAACTCACGACCACATGATCCGGATGTTGTTCTTTGAATTTTTTGAATAACGGCGGTGGACAACTGTCGCTGAGCGAACAACCGGCTTTAAAATCCGGTATCACCACTTTTTTGCCCGGGTTGAGGATCTTGGCGGTTTCAGCCATGAAGTGTACCCCGGCAAAAACGATCATATCCGCTTTTGTTTTCTCCGCCTGCTGGGCCAGTCCGAGACTGTCGCCGATATAATCCGCCACATCCTGGATATCCGGCTCCTGGTAGTAGTGAGCCAGCAGTACCGCGTTTTTCTCTTTCTTGAGTTTTTCGATCTCGGCAAACAGGTCCAGGGTGGGATCGAGCTCTATATCGAGAAATCCGGTTTTCTCCACATTGGCAATCGCGGTATCGGTAACAAGAGCGCTCATGATTTTTCGTTTAGTCGTTTGATCGGGGTAGCAATATTCCGACAGCCTTCCCGGTTTTTCAAAACAAAATTTTCAAAACCCTGTATTAATACAATAATAGTATTAATATATTTTTATAAAAAAGAGTATATTATTATTACAGCTGTGGATTCGTGGAAAACTCTTAGGTTTTTGTCAGTGCAAATTTAAAGAATCGTGGATATTCACAATCGGATCCAGGAAATTAACATTTACAAATACAGTACCAGTGCGGGTTTTAATGAGATTTCCACATCATTGTGCATTATGGGATGAGTAAAAACAGTTTTTAATAAAACAAGGATCCGGTGTGCATAGTTGTGGTATAAATCTGCGTTTATGTACAGCATCCCGGTAAGCCGGTTCAGTTCCCCAAGTTAAATCCCATTCATCCTGTTTCATATGCACGTTTCACAGCGGGTTATGCACATATTTTTAACCCCATGCACAGGGGTATGTGGAGAAAAAACAGGATCAGTGGCTAACCGTTGAAATTTTTCAGCCTTAAATAATTCCTTTTTGTGCATAAGTCAGGTGGCATTGCTAAATAGATAAGCGGAATTACCCGTATGAGTGAATGAACTAATTTTACAGCTATTAAAATTGCAACTATGAAGTCGATCAAACGTTTTCTTGCCGGTTTTTTCCTTTTCTTTTTTATTTCTGCCAGTGCGGATGAAGGTATGTGGTTGCCGCTTTTCCTGCAGCAACTGAACGAAAAGCAGATGAAAACGATGGGAATGAAAATTTCAGCCAGTGATATCTATAATATTAATAAAGGAAGCCTCAAAGACGCGATTGTGAGTTTTGGCGGTTTCTGTACCGGGGAAGTGATTTCTGACAAAGGCCTGGTGCTGACCAACCACCACTGCGGGTTTGATGCAGTTCAAAACCACTCCACCCTGGAACATAATTATATAAGAGACGGTTTCTGGGCCCGGAACAAAGGGGAAGAAATACCTAACCCCGGACTCTTTGTAACCTTTATTGTAAGGATCGAAGAAGTCACCAAAACGGCCCTGGAGGGCGTTAAACCCACAATGAGTGAGGCTGAGCGCCAGTCAGCGATTGATAAAAATCTGGCCGGACTTAAAACTTCCATTAAAAAAGAGGCCTACCAGGACTATTTTGTCCGTTCTTTTTTTGAAGGCAACCAGTATTTCCTGTTTGTTACCGAAACCTATAAAGATGTAAGACTGGTAGGTGCCCCTCCTTCCGCCATCGGCAATTTTGGAAAGGACACCGACAACTGGATGTGGCCCCGTCATACCGGAGATTTTTCCATGTTCAGGATCTATGCGGGCAAGGATAATAAACCAGCTGATTATGCGATCGACAATGTACCCTATACCCCCAAACGGTCTCTTTCTATTTCACTGGACGGTATGAAAGAGGGTGATTTTACCATGGTTTTTGGATTTCCCGGCCGGACCACCCAATACCTGCACTCAGCCGCTGTGGAGCAAATTGTGAAAGTGAATGATCCGGCAAAGATTGCTATCCGGGATAAAGCCCTTGGAGTAATCGATGGTTTTATGCGCAGGGATGAACAGATCAAAATTCAATACGCCGCCAAATATGCAAGCATCAGTAATTCCTGGAAAAAATGGCAGGGCGAAGTGCTTGGGTTAACCAGCACCAATGCGGTGGATAAAAAGAAAACCTATGAAGCTGAGTTTCAAAAAAGAGTTAATGCCAACCCGCTGCTGAAAGAACAATATGGTACATTATTAGGCGACCTTGAATCAGCTTACCAGGAACTCAATAAATACGGCCTGGCCCGCGATTATTTTACGGAGACCCTGAGCCGGATCGAAGCATTTGCTATCGGATCGCAAATAAACAGCCTGTCGGCTATTAAGCAGAAAAACGGGGAGGAAGCATTTAAAAAAGCAGTACCTAAAACCATCGAAAGACTGGAAGACCTGTATAAAGAATACAACCCCGCCGTAGACCGTAAACTGTTTGAAGTACTGATGGAGAAATTCACCAAAGACCAGCCGGATGAATTCCTGGCGCCCGAACTGGTCAGCCTGGCAAAAAATTACAACAATGATTTTTCAAAGATGGCCGATGAGTATTATACCAATGTTGACATCCTGAGCAACGGGGCGAAAGTATTGGCAAACTTACAGGCCAATCCCGACCTGGTAGTGGCGGCCAATGATATGAATAAGGCCAACCAGTTGTTTTTAAGCCTGAATGCACATTACGCTGCCAATGTAACTAAAAAGCTGGGCGGCATCCAGGCCAGGATCAACCAGTTGCAGCGTACTTACATGAAAGCGCAGATGGAAGTGATGAAAGAAAAGAAATTCTATCCCGACGCCAACAGCACCCTGCGTGTGACTTATGGAAACGTAAAAGGCTACCAGCCCAGGGACGCGGTGAAATATGACTTTTATACCTATCTCGACGGGGTGATGGATAAATACAAGCCCGGAGATTATGAGTTTGACCTGCCGGAAAAGCTGAGGACCCTGTACAAGAACAAGGATTTTGGCCAGTATGGTAAAAACGGGAAAATGCCGGTTTGCTTTATTGCCATGAACCACACTACCGGGGGTAATTCAGGCAGCCCGGCCCTGGATGCCTATGGCAACCTGGTTGGTCTCAACTTCGACCGGGTTTGGGAAGGAACGATGAGCGACATCAATTATGACCCCTCTATTTGCCGGAATATTATGGTAGATATTCGGTATGTGTTATTTATCATCGACAAATATGCCGGTGCCGGTCACCTGGTACAGGAGATGAAACTGGTTCACCCGGGTAAGAAGTAGTTTTACCCGATCTTTCAAGGATCAAAAACGGGCCGGAACCTCTAAAAAGGGCCGGCCCGTTTTAATTTACCCGGAAATGGACAAAAACCCCTGTTCTCCCGGCTTTCGGCCCCTGAAACAGACCCGCTTTTTATAGATTTTCCACAGTTTTTCCCCTATTTTTGCCATCCTTAAAAAAATCAGTAATAATATATTATGTCTATTATTCAGGATATCCGAGATAAGTACGCCAAGCTTACCGTGGTGTTGATTGCATTAGCCCTGGTGGGTTTTATTCTGACCGACTATTTTTCCGGTAAATCAAGAGGTATGATGGGTGGTCCCTCCAAGACCATCGGTGTGGTAAATGGAAAAAAAGTCAGTATTGATGACTTTAGTAAGAAAGTGACGCAGGCTGAAGAAAGCATGAAGGCCCAGGGTTATCCGGCTGCTGCCGCCAGTGCCCAGGCGCTTGACCAGGCCTGGAACCAGGAAGTAAGCCAGATCCTGCTGAGTGAAGAGTTTGAAAGACTCGGTATTGATGTGGGTAAAAAAGAACTGGGTGATATTTTATACGGCCCCAATCCTCCGCAGGATATCAAACAACAATTCACGGATGAGAAGACCGGACAGTTTAACCCGGTACTGGCCAAACAAAACATTGACCAGGTGCTTAAGAAGGGAACAGAAGAACAAAAAGCAAATATCAGCGCATATATCAACCAGCTGGTGAACCTGCGTATGGCGGACAAATATTTTTCGTTGTTGTCCAGCACCATCAATTTCCCCAAATGGATGATTGAAAAGCAAAATGCGGATAACAGCCAGATGGCGAAAATTTCATTGGTAAGGGAAACCTATGCCAGCATTCCTGACAGCAGCGTTAAAATAGAAGATAAAGACATCGAGTCTTTTGTCAATAAAAACAAGAGCCTGTTCAAACAAGCCGAAAGCCGCAGCATCAGTTTTGTGAGCTTCAGCGCTTCTCCTTCTGCGAAAGACAGTGCTGCTGCGCTGAGCAGTTTGCTGGGAGCCAAAGAGCGTTTTGCTGCAGCCGACAGTGTGGCCCTGTTCCTGGCCGGAGAAGGTGCCCAGTACTTTGATGGTTATGTAGCCAGCAGCGCGATTCAGATTCCTGTAAAAGATTCTATTTTCAAATTACCGGTTGGTGGCATTTACGGCCCTTACCTGGATGGTGGCAGTTATGTACTGGCTAAAATGGTCGGTGTAAAAGTGTTACCTGATTCCATCAAATGCCGGCACGTACTGGTTAGCAACAATCCCCAGCAAGGTGGTGTGGAAGACAGCATTGCTTCCCGCAGAATTGACAGCATTAAACTGGCGATCAGCGGTGGTGCCAACTGGGATTCAATGGTACAGAAATACAACCCCGTAAGTGATGGCAGCCGCCAGAACAAAGGAGAAATGACGTTCTCTTCCACCCAGATCCAGGATGTGAACTTTGCTCCTGAATTTGCCAAATTCATTTTGTTTGATGGCAAACCGGGTGAACGTAAAGTGGTGAAGACTTCTTTTGGTTATCACTATATCGAGATCATGGCCGCTATCAAACCGGAAACACATTATAAAGTAGCTTACCTGCCCAAGGAAATCATTGCCAGCCAGGAAACAGAAAATTTAGCACTGAATGAGGCCAATTCCTTTGCTGCTGAAAGTAATGATATCAAAAGCTTCGACGCGAATTATGAAAAAACGCTGAAGCCGAAAGGGATTCAGAAAGGAATAGCTACAGAAATTACCCGCATCAGTTCATCTGTACAGGGACTCCAGGGCGCTTCCCGCTCTTTTGTAAGAGCGATCTATGATGCCGATAAAGGAGATGTACTGAAGCCGGAACGTATTGATAACAGTTATGTGGTTGCCGTGGTTACAGAAGCGTTTGACGAAGGCACCATGAGTGTTGCCCGCGCCCGTGTTGCAGGAGCAGAATCAGAACTGCGGATGAAAAAGAAAGGAGAGATCCTGAAAAACAAGATTGGTCCTGTTACTACCCTGGAAGCAGCCATTGCCAAACTGGGCGGAAACAAAACCATTGAAACAGCAGATAGTCTCCGGATGAATTCCGGTTCTAATATGGGGTATGAGCCCAAAGTACTGGGCGCTGCATTCAATCCTGCCAACAAGGGGAAAGTGGTACCTGAAGTACTGATCGGCAGACAAGGTGTATACGTGGTAAGGGTGGATGACCAGTCTGCCACATCAGTAGCCGCCGGAGATGTGAATGCCATCCGCCAGGCACGCTATCAGCAAGCCAAACAAAGCCTGAGCAATCAGTATAGCCCGAACAACCCCCTGAGCATCCTGCGTAACGCAGCGACGATCAAGGATAAACGTTCAGAGCGTTACTGATTCAGCGAAAGCCTTAAATAGTTAACCCCGGAGCCAGCGCTCCGGGGTTTTTGTTTTCCAAAACTCGCAACCTTAGCGCCCGGCAATTTGTTATTTTTACACACTGATACACTTGTATGAGCGAACCGTTTGTAAATAAAGTGGCCGACAGCGGGCTGATTACCCTGGACCTGGAGAAATGGTATCCCCGGGAAGAAACCGCTGTGTTTGACCTGAAAGATCACCTCTTTATGGGGATGATCCTGAAAGAAAAAGATTTCAGGGAAGCATTGAAAGCAACGGACTGGACCATTTACCAGGATAAGAATGTGGCGATCACCTGCAGCGTGGACGCTATCATTCCGGTATGGGCCTATATGCTGGTGGCCTCCAACCTGCAGCCCTTTGCCAAAGAAATTGTGATGGGGGATGAGAAAGAGTTACACAAAACGGTTTTCCTGAAAAACCTATCCACGATCGATACGACAGAATACACCGATAAGAAAGTAGTCATCAAAGGCTGTGGCGAAACCCCGATCGCCGATTATGTCTATATGGAAATCACCAGGCTGCTGAGGCCGGTGGTTAAGAGTATCATGTACGGCGAACCCTGCAGCACAGTGCCGGTGTTTAAAAAACCAGCTGCAGCAAAAGCAGATTAGATTTTCTTTATTCTTCCTTCCGTTTTAGGGTTGTATGTTTCAAATGTTTTGAGATAACTGATCATTGCCTGTACTATTTCATGGTTGGTTTTTTTCCTGGATACCGCTTTTTTAAAAGCCAGGAACCCATCGCCTCCATCAGCCAGAAAATTAGAGGTCAGCACTCTGTATATCTTTTCCCGGTCCAGTTCAACCCCATTCAGTTTACAGCTCTTTATACGGGAGCCAACAGGTTTATTTTCGTCATAGATGATTTCAACCCCTTTTGACACCTGTAAAATGCCATTCGTGAGTCCGGCACCGTGTTCAAATAAATCATACAGATCAGTCCCTTTTATCTCTACCAGGTGTATGGTATTTGGAAATGGAAAAGCAGAGATCAGGTTACCCACCGTTACGGTCCCGGCATCAATATCCTGGCGAAGTCCTCCGCTGTTCGTAATGGCCATATCATTATCCGGGTAAGCATACAGTATGGCATCAGCCACCATATCACCCATAACGGACTCTTCACCATATGACCGGGTCAGGGGTACCGGGATGCTGGTTACTTTTTCATCCGTGATTTCCTTTACTTTCTGCTTCCACCTTCCGATCGCGGCAACCGTAGCGCTGTCATCAGCCACTTCATCATCATACAGATAGTTCAATGTGTTTTTATGGGAGCTGATCTTATCTGTTTTCGGGTTGTAAGTGAATTCCAGTTTTCCCAGTTCGGTACCCAATGCATCTGTTGAAACAATAATTGTTCCGTTGGACAGCAGCGCCTGCGGGGTTCCCTGGTGCGCATGACCCGTGACCATAATATCAATACCCGGTATTTTCGCTGCGAGGTCTATATCGCGTTGAAGATTGCGTGCCACATCCGTTGTGCCTGTGGTCGATTGCCGGCCCGGTATTCCCTGGTGAACAAGCAGAACGATCAGGTCCGCTTTTTTACGAAGAGCCTTTATATACTTTTTTAAATAATATTCTTCATCCTTTGTTTCGACACCCTGGATCATTTCATCCGCAATCGTATCATAGAAGGCGAATTTTCCATGCAGGCCGATCACGCCGATACGAACACCATTCACCAGGATAATTTTATAAGGATGGTTCCAGAGAAGTTTTTTCTTTCCTTTCAGGAATATATTTCCGTTTAAAACCGGGAACCGCGCTTTTTCTAATTGAACCGGTACATTCTGCCAGCCATGATCAAATTCATGGTTACCGATACAGGCGGCATCGAGTGACAGGTAATTCATCACATCAATGATGGCCTCACCTTTGGTAAGCGAACTGATATTGGGACCGGTAAAATAATCTCCGGCATCAAAATAGAGCGTATTGGGATTGGCCGCCTTCTCCTGTTTTACCAATGTGGCAATATTGGCAAATCCACCCACCAGTCTTTTCTCACTGATCCAGGAAAGTTTTTGCGGCTCGAGGTGAGCGTGCAGGTCATTGGTGTAAAGGATGGTTATTTTCCGGGCGGTATCAGTATTGGCTGCTGTTTGAGCAGATGTGCTTAAGGCAAACAGAATACATAATAACGATAAGAAACATTTGTGCATTGGAGAAAGTATAATGATGAACGAGCTGCAGACTACAATTTAGCATATTCAACCGCAATCGCCGCCCCCACTCTTGCATTGTGTTTGATCAAGGCAATATTGGCTTCCAGGCTTTCTCCTTTCGTATGATCGGCAATATATTTCAGCAGGAAGGGGGTGACTTCTTTTCCCGATATCTTTTTCTCTTTGGCCGCATTCAATGCAATCTGGATATGAATTTCCATTTCATCACTCACAATTTCCCGGTCGGCCGGAACGGGATTGGCGATCAGCACCGTTCCTTCCAGTCCCAGTTTCCATTTTGTATCCAGCAAAGCTGCAATTTCTTCAGGTGTATCCAGTCGCAGCGGAGAAGCAAACCCGCTCTTGCGTGAATAGAAGCTGGGGAACTCATCCTGCCCATAGGTAACAACTGGGATACCCCTTGTTTCAAGGTATTCAAGCGTAAGCCCGATGTCCAGGATCGACTTTACCCCGGCTGATACAACCGCAACGGAGGTCTGTCCCATTTCGGTCAGATCCGCGGAGATATCCATACTGTGTTCCGCCCCGCGATGCACCCCGCCAATACCCCCGGTTACAAATATGCGGATACCAGCCATGGAAGCGATTCGCATGGTGGCGGCAACCGTGGTGGCCCCATAGAGTTTTTTGCTGAGCACATAGGGCATATCCCTCAGGCTTACTTTCCAGACATCTTTGGCCTGCCCGAAATACCGGATCTGCTCTTCTGTAAGTCCGGCATAGCATTTTCCATTAAAAATGGCAATGGTGGCCGGAACAGCCCCGGTTTCCCGGACCGCCTGTTCAACCGCCAGCGCCGTTTCCACATTCCGGGGAAAGGGCATTCCGTGTGAAATGATGGTGGACTCCAGGGCCACGACCGGTTTACCGGCTTCTAATGCGGCCTTTACTTCGGGTTGTATTTCCAGGTAAGTATGCATCAGTAAGGATAGTATTCATTGATCAGCCCCAGCAGTTTTTCCTGGTTCAGGTGAGTGGCGATGGCCCCGTTTACCTGTAGTATTTCTGCCGAGAGGGTATGGGCCAGTTTCAGGCAATCCATATCCTCTAAGTTCAGGTACTTGCCCAGGATAAAACCGGTCAGCGAACCATCGCCGGCACCGGTACAATCGCGCACTTCAATATTCGGGGCATGGAGGGTGATGGCTTTGTCTTTTTTATACAAAGCGGATCCCATCTTACCATTGTGCAGCCAGATATTATGTACCCCGTTGTCCAGCAACTCTTCAATCTGCATCTGGGTCATGGTAGCCTGTTCAGAACAAAGCACCGGGAGTTCATCCTCGTTGGGTGTAACCATATACAATCCTCCCAGGTTCACATGCCTGAATTTACGGGCAGGTGGTACGGATACCGGCTCAAGGATAAAAGGAATACCGGTCTGCTGACTGAAACCCAGCAACCACTCCGCAGTATCCACGCTGATATTGGCATCGGCCAGTATGTAGGAAGCAGTTCTTAATAAATCAATGTGCTTATTTAAATGTTCCGGGGTGATCAGGTGGTTGGCTGCATTGGTAAGGAAGGCAGAGAACAGGGAACCATCCACATTCAGGATACCGGTGTATTTTCCCGTCAGTCCATCCTTGGTGATCAGGGCATCCATTCGGACGCCTGCATCCCGGCACACCTGTTTGATCCAGTCACCATCACTGTCATTGCCCACCACCGTAATTAGTTGTACCGGCACACCGAGCAGCGCCAGCTGGTGGGCAATATTCCGGCTGACACCCCCGGTTGTTTTGGTAACAGTGGCATCATTGGTGGTGGCCAGCAGCATTTCAGAAGTGGCATGGAAGAGTTCGTCGACCAGGGCGGCGCCGATACAGATGACGGGTTTTGACATGCTGCAAAAGTAATAGCAAAAACCTACTCTTCTTTCTTCTTTACGATTAAATACCAGTCATTGTCCATAGGTAAATACCCGTAATCATAACAATAATAATAGTGACGGCCGGTTTTGGTAATGTACATATGGGTCAGGTAGCCAAAATGAAAACCCAGGCGTAATAATTTATCCCGGTTGGTCCTTGCTCTTTCCACCCGGTCACTGAGTACGGTGGCCAGGATTTTCCGGTTCTTCAACAGGGCGTTATTAATATTCCGGACACAGGGACTGTAGCAGGACCTTGACTTCAGCTCATTGTTAAAACGATTCCTGCAATAGTCGTTGCAGAACTTTTTATCTGCCCGTCCCCTTATTTGTTCCCCACAGGACAGGCAGGTCTTTTTTAGTAAGTCGGATGATTCCATGATAAGGTTTTATGGATTCAAAGTACAACCCGGCAATCGTGTGCAAATGTGTTTTACACGTTTAGTTTCGGGAATAAACGGTTAAAAACCGGTTGAGAATACCGGCCGGGATCATATTTGTCCCGTTATCCGGCGTGACGTCACCGGGTGATTGAGATAAATAAATGTTTAACCGTCCCGTTGAAATACACGGGGCACAAATCGTAAAACCATGTTCGCATTAAAAAACAAAGTGCAGCTGATTGGTAACCTGGGGAATACCCCGGAAATTAAGACGCTCGAAACCGGTAAGAAAATGGCCCGCTTTTCGGTGGCCACGAATGAAGTCTACCGGAACGCCAAGGGCGAAAAAGTAACGGAAACCCAATGGCACAACCTGGTGGTATGGGGCAAGATGGCCGATATCGCCGAGAAGTACCTGGCCAAGGGCCGCGAAGTACTGATCGAAGGAAAGATCGTGAACCGCAGTTACAATGACAAGGAAGGACAGAAAAAGTATGTCACCGAGATCCAGGTGAACGAACTGGTCCTCCTTGGCTCCCGCGCCAACGAAGCGTA
>CAZFLL010000059.1:15297-16478 GCA_964519865.1 uncultured Chitinophaga sp.
AACCAGTTGTTTACATTAGCGGCTGACCTGGTCAACCAGACAGCCCGTAATATATTCCTGACCGGGAAAGCCGGTACAGGGAAAACAACCTTCCTCAAATATATCCGTGAGCACTGCCCGAAACAAATGGCGATCGTGGCGCCCACGGGTGTGGCCGCCATCAATGCCGGTGGCGTCACCATGCACTCATTCTTTCAACTTCCCTTTTCTCCCTTTATACCCGCTACTGGCAACACGGGTTTTGCAACGCCTTCCCAGGAGATCAGTAATCCACACAGCCTGGTAAGCCGGCTCCGGTTTACCGCGGAAAAGAAAAAAGTTATTCAACAACTCGAACTCCTGATCATTGATGAGATCAGCATGGTGCGTTGCGACCTGCTGGATGCCATCGACACTGTACTTCGGTTTATTCGCCGGAAACCCCGCGAACGTTTTGGCGGCGTACAACTGCTTTTTATCGGGGATATGTTCCAGCTACCACCGGTGGTGAAAGAACCGGAATGGAAACTCCTGTCCGGGTATTATAACAGTCCCTATTTCTTCGACAGCCAGGTAATCCGGGATGAACCACCGCTATATATAGAGTTTGATAAGATCTACCGGCAACGGGAAACCAATTTTATCAACCTCCTGAACCAGGTGCGTAATAATGTATTGGACCAGGAGGGTCTTCAGATACTGGAAAGCCGTTTTCAACCGGCCTTCCGCCGAACAAACGGCGATGGCTATATTATACTGACCACGCACAATGAACAGGCCCGGAATATTAACCATGCCCAGCTGCAGCAGATAAACAGCCCGGTGGCTGAATATGAAGCGGTACTGGAGAATGATTTCCCTTCAACCGCCTTTCCGGCCGATCAGACCCTGGTCCTGAAACAGGGCGCCCAGGTTATGTTTATCCGGAATGATTCAGCGGAGAAGGGTAAGCGGTATTATAACGGCCGGATCGGGACCGTAACTAAACTGGAAGCAGATAAGATATTTGTCCGCTGTAAAGAGGATGATGACGATATAGAAGTAGTGAAAGACAAGTGGGAGAATATCCGCTATAGCCTGGATAAAACCAGTCAGACGATGAAAGAGGAGCTGCTCGGTTCCTTTACCCAGTTTCCTTTACGGCTGGCCTGGGCGATCACTATTCACAAAAGCCAGGGACTCACGTTTGAAAAAGCCATAAT
>CAZFLL010000059.1:16578-22721 GCA_964519865.1 uncultured Chitinophaga sp.
GCCTTCAATAATGAAGCCGCGGCCTGGGTGGATAAATTGCTGATTAAACTGAATGCTTTACAGGATACGGCGCTCCGGTTTCATCAATGGCTGGACGGACAATTTATGCTGGAGGAAGATCCGGAAAAGAACCAGGTGCTGACTGACCGGTTACAGAAAGCAGCCGCACATTTCAGCCAGGAAGCAGGCGCGGTTATTGATTTTATCAAAACACCGGACCTGGTCACTGATAGCCGGTTACAGGCCAAAGAAGTGAACGATCTGCTGAAGGACCTGTTTGCCGGACTGGCCCTGACTATTCATTTATGTAAAGGCTATAATGGCGGTATAGATACCGGTATATGGCACCAGCTCAGACGGAGTTTTATACTGCCCGTTTTTTCAGTGAATGTCTATGCCGGGGTAAGCGCCGCAAAAACAGAAAGCCCGCACCCGGAATTATATGCTGCGTTAAAGAAAAAGAGAGATAGTTTATGTGCACGCAGGGATATACCGGTGTATATGGTGGCGTCCGGAAGCACACTGGAGGAATTTTGCCGATATCTTCCGCAGAACCTGGAAGAAATGAGAAAGATCAGCGGCATGGGAGAGGTCAAGACAGAACAATATGGAACGGAGTTCCTGGAGATTATACTGGACTATTCCACGGAAAGAGGACTTGTATCCCTGATACACGAAAAGCATCCCAAGCGTGAAAGAAAAGAGCGCACCGCAAAGGAGAAGACGGGAAAGGTTAAAAAGAAAGGAGACAGTTTTTTTGAGACCTTCCGGTTATTCCAGATGGGAAAATCTCCACAGGAAATAGCAGCATCACGCAACCTGGCAGTTTCTACCATTGAAAGTCATTTAACCCGCTTTGTTTCTTCCGGGGATCTGGATATTGCCACGCTGATGAGTCCGGATAAACGAGACCGTATTGAATCAGCTATTGCAAAATCAGAAGGAGGTTCTATTGGCCCGATCAAACAGGCCCTTGGTGAAGAATTCAGTTTTGCGGAAATAAGATGGGTCTTGGCGGCCAGGGGGCTGAACCGGGATAATTCACCGGATTAAAGTCAGGGTTCCTTTTTTAGAGGATTTGTTTTGTCCGGGTAACTGGTATTCACAGTACCAGGTAAACAAAGCGCTGTCCCCCATTTTACCAGCCACACGTCCGTCCCAACCCTCTGAGGCATTATTACTTTTAAATACCAGCTGCCCCCAGCGGTTATATACCAGCAACCTGTATTGTTTAACTGCAGCAACGCTGCCCAACGGACCAAAGCGGTCATTCAATCCATCATCATTGGGGGTGAAGGCAGTAGGGAACATCAGCTCCCTGCAGGAGGAATCCAACGTTATTGTTCCCGCGGCACTGGCTGTACAGATATCCTGACCGGTAACAGTTACCGTATAGGTTCCCACACCCAGGTTGCTGGCAACAGGACTGGTCTGTGCAGGAATGGTGGTCCATGTATAACTCAGCGTTGTCGCTCCGGCCCCCCTGACTGTTGCCGCTAAAGATCCTCCGGTATTGGTTTCACAGAAAGCAGGTTTTACCTGGGCTACGGTTACATCAGCAATGATAATATCCCTGGTTGTGGTGGAGAACTGGTTGCCCGGTCCATCAATGGTGAGCGTAACGGTATAATCTCCGGGGAAGGCATAGGTATGACTGGGGTTGGGCAGGTTTGAGTTATTGTTTGCGGAGGAAAGCGGATCATCAAATTCCCAACGGAAACTGGATGGGCAATAAGGAGAAGTATTGATAAAACTGATCGTCCGGTTAGGATTACATACATACCTGAAAGAGGCGGCATTGGGAGGCGCGTTGCTGATATTGATAGAGTCTACCGCAAAGCCATCATAATTATTACAGGTTGTCCCGGCCCCGAATATAAAGCGAAACATAACGGAGGGCTCTCCGCCAAGCGATGGTAATGTTCTTCCGGCCTGTACCCAGGTCTTGCTGCCACCCCCACCTTTGCACGAACCATTGTTGCTCTGGTTGTTTCCGGTCCAGCCATGTGTGCTACCGCTTGTTCCGGGCATGCCGTTTAATCCGTTTATCCCCGGAGTGTTGAACCAGTTTTTATTAAAGCAATCCTGTTTTTCATTGGCAACACCGGCTGTTGACCAGGTAGCACCATTATCCAGCGAGTACTGGAAGGAGGCCCCGTCCCATTGCTGTTCAGTCTCCCAGAACAGTTTCATAGCGAGCAGGGGGAATTCAATATTGGTAAAATCAAAACAAGGACTCTGCAGCCAGGATTGTTCACCATCACTATACGTTGTACCTGTTGTTAACCCTCCCGCCATCCAGCAACGGGTTCCATCACCAGCGCGATTGATAACTGCTTTAGACGGGCTGCCCCATGCCCAGGTTGAACCAGCACCCCCGCTGGTCCATCCGCCGGCGGAAGTTTCAAAGCTCTGCTGATAAGGGAAATTGTTAATGGTTTGGGTGCATTGCGCACACAAACTGATTGTATAACAAAAGAATAAAGAGGTTAATATAAATGAACGGGTGTTCAGGTTTACCTGTTTTACTGGTTGAATTAAGTGGGTAAAGATAACAAAGAGCTATGTAAACGGCTGACTAATGGAGCGGGGTTGCTTCCGGATTATTAGTTATTGATTCAATACCGGGTTACAGTTACTCAGTAATTATTCACATTTAAATCCATTAAACTTGCTGGTTTAAACTTTATTAATAACTTCATTGCATTACTTACTAAACTCTGTTATGGATTCTTCTTCATCACCTGCCTACCGGCATGTCAGTCATCATGGTATTGCCGATGTAAGACAACAGTTAACTACTGGTCAGAATGCACTTTTTACATTGAGAAACTGGTCTGCCGGCGAAGTGCTGGCTGATTTTTCTGCAGGTACAATTTCTGCAGAGCCCACTTATCTGACCGTGCAGGTAGCAGAAGGAAAACACATCACACTGCAACCCGAGTTTTTACAGTATATCAACCACAGTTGCGAACCCAATGTATTTTTTGATACAACGCTGATGCAACTGGTGGCTTTAAAGGAAATATCCGCAGGGACCGAACTCGTATTCTTTTACCCTTCTTCTGAGTGGGAAATGACGCAATCCTTCCATTGTTTTTGCGGACAAGCCAATTGCCTGGGTGAAATAAAGGGAGCGGCCTACCTGACAAAGGAAGCGGTTTCCCATTACCGGTTTACTGATTATATCCAATCCCTCCTGGCTAAACAAGCCGATAAAAAAGTAGCCTGAGCCGATGAAGAACGCCGACCCATCTACCCTGTTTCAACCCTATCTTATCTGGGTGCTGGCCCCGCATCTTGAATCAGAAGACCCGAATCTTCAATACTATTACGATTTTACTCAAAGCATAAAGGAATACACCCAGGTGTTTGCTGAGCTGGGGGCCGACTGGAAATGGCAGCCTGTAACGGTTGATAATTTCAGGGAAATCATACAAAGCATTCCCGCTCAGTCAAACGGGAAGACACCACTGGTGCTTAACCTCTGTGACGGCGATGAAGTGAATGGCACACCCGGCGTTTCCGTCATTCATGAACTGGAAAAACTCAACCTGATCTATACCGGATCTGATGCCCATTTTTATACGATCACCACGTCCAAAATACCTATGAAGAAGGCTTTTGATAAAGCCGGGGTCGCGAATGCCAGCTGGAGGGTGATCACCGAAAAGAAAGGATCCGTAAAAGGAATCTGTAAAAGGGTGGGAACCCCATTGATTATTAAACCAGCCGTTTCCGGCGGCAGTATGGGTGTGTCAGTAAAAAATGTGGTGAACTCCGAAGAAGAACTGGCAGAACGGGTGGAAGAGATAAAAAAAGGGTATCGGGGATGGAACCTCCTGGCTGACGGACTTTTTGTGGAGCAATTTATCACCGGACCAGAGTATACCACTTTTATAACGGGTTCTGCCAATGACCCGGAACATTGCATAGTTTATGAACCCGTGGAAAGGGTCTTTCATCCCTCTCTGCCGGAAGCAGAGAAGTTCCTGTCCTTTGACCGGCTCTGGGAGATATATGAGGATGAAGCCCCCATGCCGGAAGAAGGTAACTTCTATGAGTACCGTCCGGTAAAAGGCGCCCTTAGCCAGGACTTAAAGAAACTCAGTCTTGAAGCCTATAAAGCCTGTGGCGGCCGGGGATATACCCGTATCGACATCCGCCAGGATACGGCCACCGGAAAACTCTATATGCTGGAAGCAAATGCCCAGTGCGGTCTCAGCGAGGACGAAAACTATACTTCTATTGGTGCTATACTGAAAGCCTCCGGGGTAACATTCACCCAGGTGATTACCGAAATTCTCAAAGACGCGCTGCGCCGCAGCATCACCAAAGAAAAGCTGCCCGCTAAAACAAAGGCGACTAAAAAAGCAAAAGCGCTGGTGGCTAAATAAGTTTTGTATTGCCCTCCTTATTATCTTAGCAATTCATGAAAGTTTGTGTACTTCAGCCGGATTATTCCACCACGGGTGTGGATTATAAAAACTATGATCCCCCCCGGGATCTTGCTGTATTAATTCCGGAACATGAAGTACACACTGTTTTCCTGAATAAGCTGACCACGTATAGTCAGCTGAAAGAACTGGGCAAACAGGGTTTTGATATTTTTGTCAACCTCTGCGAAGGCTATCTCGAATGGGAGGTACCCAGTATCGATGTGATATACACGCTTGAATTGCTCAACCTGCCGTTTACCGGCCCTACCACCAAATTGTATGATCCCCCCAAGGAGCTGATGAAGTACCTGGCTTATTGCGAAGGGGTAAAAACTCCGGGCTATGTGCTCATCAATGAACTGGCGGATGTGGATGATGCGGTTAACCATTTAACGTTCCCCTTATTTGTAAAGCCGGCAAAAGCCGGTGACAGCCTGGGGGTTGATGACCGTTCACTCGTGCAGAATAAGATTGAACTGCAGCAAAAATGTATCAGCATACTTGAGGAGTATGGCCCCTTGCTGGTGGAAGAATATGTGGACGGCCGTGAGTTTACAGTACTGGTGGCGGCCAACGCCGATGAGCATAGTTGTACAGTCTTCAGGCCCGTGGAATACCTTTTTCCGCAGGGAAGAAGCTTTAAAACCTATGCTTTAAAGACTTCCGAACTCCATCCTGATTGCAATGTGCCCTGTACGGATGATGTACTTGACAAACAATTAAGAGCGGCCACAGAACGCATCTTTAAAGGCTTTAACGGGGTGGGTTATGCCCGCCTTGATTTCCGGGTGAACGAGAAGAAGGAGATTTATTTCCTGGAGATCAATTTTACCTGCTCTGTATTTTATAAAGACGGATACGAGGGCTCTGCGGATTTTATCATCAAGTTTGATGGCATAGGCCAGGCGGGCTTCCTGCGGCACATGATTGCGGAGGGTATTGCCCGTCACCGGCGCAAAATGAAACCCTATATCATGAAAGGCAATTCGATTGCCGGATATGGTATTTATGCCAGGCGGGATATCAAACAGGGCGAGATCATCTTCAAAGGAGAGGGCCGCGCCCAACGGATCATCACCAAACGTTTTGTAGAAAAGAACTGGAATGAAGAGGAGAAACTGCATTTCCGCCGGTATGCCTACCCGGTCAGCGAGGAAGTGTTTATTCTCTGGGATGATGACCCTTCTGAATGGGCGCCGCAGAATCACTGCTGCAACCCCAATACAGCTTTTGACGGCCTGAATGTATTAGCATTATCCGATATATCTAAAGGGCAGGAGCTCACCCTTGATTATGCTGATTTTCTGGACGACGAAATGGAACCATTTGATTGTCAATGTGGTGCAAATAACTGCCGGGGAAAAATTTCGGGACAACCCGGCAATTCTTTAAATTTGCGGGAGAAATCCATTACCGGTTAAACCACTTACTGACTCCCCGGTCTCACACTTACTCCATTAAATTTTACAGACAGATCAGATGAATTTATCTAAACAGGTGAACTATGTCCCGTTTTGCCGTACTAAGAGCTATTATGAAACAGCACCGTTTCCGGTTGGTGCTGACCTATATCCTGTTTTCCCTGGAAATGATCGGCAGTTTAATGCGCCCGTTTTTCCTGGGGCTGGCCATCAATGACCTGCTGAAAGGCAGTTACCAGGGGCTTTTTCTTTTATCAGGCGTACATGTTGGCTGGCTGATTAT
>CAZFLL010000059.1:22821-24452 GCA_964519865.1 uncultured Chitinophaga sp.
TGGTATGCCTGGGTATCCTGCTGCCGGTAACCGGATTCAGTTACTTCTATGGAAAGAAGATGCGGAAACTGAACCAGAAAAAGAACGACGAGCTGGAAAACCAGGTGAACATCATTTCAACAGGCAACAATCACCTGATCCGCCAGCATTATGAGAACCTGCGTAACTGGCAGATCCGTATCAGTGACCAGGAAGCCTGGAACTTCGGAATCATGGAACTGATGGTGATGGTGGTGATCGGTCTGTCTTTATTAATCACCAATAAAGCAGCCGGTTCAGGAATAGAGGCCGGCAGCCTGATTGGTATCTACAGTTATATCCAGAAGTTTGTCTCCGGACTGGATACGATTCCCTATACCGTACAGCGGCTTTCCTCACTGAATGATATTACCCGGCGGATTGAACTGGAAGAAGATGATCTTGGCAAGCCGGTATTACATAAAAAAGAAGGATTAAAGGAAGTAGCCTGAGCGTTTCCTTTAATCCTTTTGAACAGTATTATGCTGTTACTGTAGTTTGTCGATTAATTTGGTACCACCGCCATCCAGCGCTTTACCGGCGGCATCGTTTACTTTTCCTTCAAACTTGCCATCGATTTTCTGCTTGCCCGCTTCAGATCCATCGGCCAGTTTGGTGAGCAGCATATTTCCTTCAATAGTAAAACTGGACAAGGCATTGGGATCTGTGTTTTTAATGGCTTTCAGCAAACCACCCACTTTACTACCGCTTTTTATTTTAGACAATTCGCTGTTCAGCAGGTAATCACATTTCAGGGATTTAGCCTCTTCTTCAGAGCTTACAGCCACCGCTTCAATGGAACCAGTGGTTAGTGTGCCAACCAGTCGTGCCTGCAGGTCGGCCGGCTGAACCTGCTCATCTGCTTTAGGCGGTAAAACCCCTACCCGGATTTTACCGGCTTGTTTTTCTTCAGAGACCGGTTTGTTCTTCATTTCGTTTTTGGCCTTGTTCATGATGTCGTTCATCATGCCGCTCATATCCATTTTATCCTGCAGATCTTCTTCATTCTTTGTTTCCGTATAGCCGATCGGTATTTCAAATAACATGGAATCCAGTTTTTCCATGGAAAAATCCAGGGTTTCCATTTCTGTTTTGAACTCACTGGTTTTAGCCGCCTGTGCCCCCATTATAATGGTGGTGGTTTCAATCAGCGGAAATCCAAGTTTTCCCTTTCCGCTTCGGCGGGTCACAAAGCGGTCTTTACAATCCAGCTTTGGTTTCTCCTTGGGGTCACGCTGCATTTGCTGCGGATGGTAACGCACCGGGCAATTGAATTTAGGCAGGTCAATATACCAGCCATCGGTTTTGATCATAAAGCTGTCCTTCATCATACAGGCGTCTTCAGAAGGTTTCATTTTCTGGGTGGTCCATACGTGGCGGGCAGTTAGTCCATACATTTTCTTCCGTTCCCCGGTATCGCGGATACTGTAATAGATCGTGATCACTCCACCTTTTTTAGTTTCTCCGGGGATTGTTTTTTCTTTTACCGGTACGGCTGGTTTCTTTGCCGGTTCATCTTCGTCAATGATTTCTTCCGGTTGTTTATAGAAGGAATCTATATAGTAGAGCTTCTTTTTGTCATTGATTTTGATGGTGCGCTGCAGGTCGCATTG
>CAZFLL010000060.1:0-24323 GCA_964519865.1 uncultured Chitinophaga sp.
TATCCCGGCCGTACCCAGTTCTTTGCTGAAGTAGGTGGTCCCGGTATTTTATTTTCTGCGAATATTGATTCCCGTTTTACCCCCTCATCGCTGGGATGGGGCGGCCGTATCGGACTTGGTTTTTATACCGGGGAAGAGTATAACTATAATAATGGCAACTACTATACATCATATTATTCTCAGTCAGTAGTGACGGTTCCCCTGCAGATCAACTATATTTTCGGCAAAACTGATTCACCGCATACATTTGAAGTGGGTGGTGGTCTGACTGTTACCGGGAAAAAGATTGACATAATGAATTATAACGACAGCGCCCGTTCCAGTTTATTCGGTACTGCTTCCTTTATGTACCGTCGTCAGCCACTGAAAGGCGGATTCACCTGGAGGATCGGATTTACCCCGATCATTGCCAATGGTTATATCATGCCCTCAGGCGGCGCCAGCGTGGGCTATAGTTTCTAGCCCAAAGGACCCAAACTGACCGCAGCCGGCCCCATGGCCGGCTTTTTCATTGGCGGGAATGCCTGATTCCCCGGTAAGCGGTTGGCGAATAACATGATAGGAATCATTTTTTTGACTGAATCACGTCACCCCGCACCTGCCATATTGATTCTACTTTGCCTAGGTTTTTATAAAGCCTTTCATGGGTATGCATTCTGCCTGCCCTTTAAAAAATTTAACATGGCTGCAAATGATATTACCAAACCGGTCGACCTCCTCACCCATGCGGAAGGAACCGGTCCTCAGCGCTCCCGTCGTCCTGTCTATGTAGACTTCATGCCACCCTGTAACAGTGCCTGTCCGGCCGGACAGAACATACAGGCCTGGATGGCCCACGCACAGTCCGGCAATTATTTTGAAGCCTTCCAGACCTTACTGGAAGATTGCCCGTTCCCGGCCATTATGGGAAGGGTTTGTGTTAAACCTTGTGAGACCGGTTGTAACCGGAATCATATTGAAACCACCGTGAATATACACGCCGTGGAGCGGTATATTGGTGATGAAGCGATTGCCCAGAAATGGCCAGTCCGGTTTGAAGCTAAACCTACCGGTAAAAAAGTACTGGTGGTGGGTGCTGGTCCTGGCGGACTTTCTGCCGCTTACCACCTGGCGCGGCTGGGACATGAAGTGGAAGTGGTGGATGCCGGTCAGCAACCCGGAGGTCTGATGTGGACGGGTATTCCTGACTATCGTTTACCTAAAGAAATACTGAATGCGGAAATTGACCGTATCGTAAAAATGGGGGTGAAGATCCGCCTGAATTATAAAGTAAAAGATATCCAGCAGGAAAAAACAGCCGGCAATTTCGATGCGGTTTACCTTTCAATCGGTGCTCAGCTGATACATGACGAAGCATTCCCCCATGATGGTTCCGTACTGACTACAGATGCCTTTGCCTTCTTCCGGGATGCCAAACTGAACAACTCTCCTTTCTTAAAGAAAAAAGTGGTCGTCTACGGCGGTGGTAAACTGGCCCTGTATCTCTCCCGGATGCTCAAACGTTTTGGTTCTGAAGCAGCTGTTTATTTCCCCGGGGATAAAAAATTAATGCCGGCTTACGACTATGAAACGGAAGATGCACTGGCTGAAGGAGTGGATGTACAGTTGTACCGCAGTATAAATAAGGTGGAGAATAAAAAAATCACCCTGGAAGTTACCAAAGTGGAGAAAGGAAAAGTGGTGGGTACCGGTGTATTTGAAACAGTGGATGCCGATGTACTGATCAACGCCAATAAACAGGAGGCTGACTCCGGTTTCCTGCGGGCCGTTTCTGGCATCAAGGTCAATGATGACGGAACCGTGGTTATTGATGCCCAGCGGATGACGGGTGCCGAAGGCATTTTTGCAGGTGGGGATATGCTCCCCGGCGAAAACAGGAGCACCACGATAGCCATCGGGCATGGTAAAAAAGCAGCCAAATACGTACACGCTTTCCTGGTGCAGGAACCTTACCAGAAGCCGGAAAAACATCCGACTGCCGGTTTCCGGAAACTGCATATGTGGTATAAAACAGATGCCCCGCAAAAAGAACAGGATAAGCTGGCCCCTGCGCTGGCTGTGAAAAGTTTTGATGAAGTGATCAGCGGCCTCACTGAAAAAGAAGCCCGCTTTGAAGCACAACGCTGCCTGAGCTGCGGTAACTGTTTCGAATGTGATGGTTGTTTCGGTGCCTGTCCGGAAGACGCGATCATCAAATTAGGCAAGGGCAACCGTTATAAATTCAATTACAATGCCTGCACCGGTTGTGCGGTTTGTTATGAACAATGCCCCTGTCACGCGATAGAAATGATTTCTGAACCTGTTAATTCTACTACAGATGTCAAATAAAAATAAATTAGTCGCCACCATTGATGGCAACGAAGCCGCGGCCTATGTGGCCTACCGCATCAACGAGGTTTGTGCGATCTACCCCATCACGCCTTCTTCCAATATGGCGGAACTGGCCGATGAATGGGCTGCCAAAGGCACAAAAAATATCTGGGGCAATATTCCCGATGTGATCGAAATGCAAAGTGAAGGCGGTGCCGCCGGAACCGTGCATGGTGCCCTGCAAACGGGTTCACTGACCACTACATTTACCGCTTCCCAGGGGTTGATGCTGATGCTGCCAAATATGTACAAAATTGCCGGTGAATTAACGGCTACCGTTTTCCATGTGGCCGCCCGCTCATTGGCCGCCCAGGGTCTTTCCATCTTCGGTGACCACCAGGATGTAATGGCTGCCCGGACCACCGGTTTTGCCATGCTGGGTTCTGCCAGTGTGCAGGAAGCGCATGACTTTGCCCTGATCTCCCAGGTAGCTTCCCTGAAATCAAGGATTCCTTTTGTACACTTCTTTGATGGTTTCCGTACTTCCCATGAAGTAAATAAACTGGAACTGCTGAGTGATGAACAAATAAAATCCATGGTGCCGGATGAACTGGTGATCGCCCACCGCGACCGCGGACTGAACCCGGATCATCCGTTTATCCGTGGTACCGCCCAGAACCCCGATGTTTACTTCCAGGGTCGTGAGACCGTAAACACCTTCTATAATAATACACCGGGTATTGTCCAGGAAACAATGGACGACTTCGCTAAAATGACCGGACGTAAATACCAGTTATTTGAATACAGCGGTGCTCCTGATGCAGAACGCGTGGTGATTGTAATGGGTTCAGGTGGCGAAACAGTGATTGAAACGGTGAAAGCCCTGCAGGCAAAAGGAGAGAAAGTCGGTGTGCTGCATGTACGCCTGTTCAGACCTTTCTCCATGTCTCATTTTATCGGGGCCTTACCAGCCACTGTAAAAGTGATTGGTGTACTCGACCGGACCAAGGAATCCGGTGCCGCCGGCGAACCGATGTTCCAGGATGTACTGGCCACCATGGTGGAATCATTCCAGCTGGGTAAAATCAAAACACTGCCCAGAATCGTTGGTGGACGATACGGACTTTCTTCTAAAGAATTTACCCCGGCCATGGTGAAAGCGGTGTATGATGAACTGAAAAAAGATAACCCGAAAAACGGATTTACCGTTGGTATCAATGATGATGTGACGTTTACCAGTCTTGAATACGATCCGGAATACAAACTGGATGAATCAGCCTGGAGACAGGGACTCTTCTTTGGCCTGGGTGCGGATGGTACTGTTGGTGCCAATAAGAATACGATCAAGATCATTGGGGAAAATACCGATCTGTTTGCCCAAGGATACTTCGTTTATGACTCTAAAAAATCAGGCGCCAGAACAGTGTCTCACCTGCGCTTCGGTCCCGAACCGATCCGTGCCCCTTACCTGATTTCAAAAGCGGATTTCATTGCCTGCCACCAGTTCAACTTTGTGGAGAAAGTGGAAATGCTTGAATTCGCCAGCGAAGGGGGTACGTTCCTGCTGAACAGTCCTTATGATAAGGATGAAGTATGGAGCAAATTACCCGGCCAGGTACAGAAACAGATCATTGACAAAAAAATAAAAGTATATGTGATTGACGCGACCACTGTGGCCCGTGAAACCGGAATGAGCGGACGTATCAATACGATCATGCAGACCTGTTACTTCGCGCTCTCCGGTGTATTGCCGAAAGATGACGCGATCAAACAGATCAAGAAAGCAATTGAGAAGACCTATTTCAAGAAAGGCCCGAAAGTGATCGAGCAGAACTTCAAGGCCGTGGATGCCACCCTGGCTCACCTGTATGAAGTCACTATTCCTGCCAAAGTAAGCACCGCGGAAGTTGACCTGCTGACCGTATCTGACAAAGCACCTGCCTTTGTAAAAGATGTAACGGCGATGATGATGTCCGGCCACGGGGATGATATCCCGGTGAGCAAAATGACCATCGATGGTACCTATCCGAGCGGTACCACCCAATGGGAAAAGAGAAATATCTCCGACCTGGTGCCTTTGTGGGAGCCGGATCTTTGTATCCAGTGTGGTAACTGCGCGTATGTATGTCCGCACAGCGTGATCCGCGCCAAATTCTATCATGAGAATCACCTGGAAAAAGCACCGGAAGGATTTAAATCCGCGCCGATCAATGCCCGTGGCTTCCCTGAAACAAAATATACGCTCCAGGTGTATGTGGAAGATTGTACCGGATGTAACTTATGTGTGGAGGTTTGTCCTGCCAGCGATCCGGCCAACCGCAGTCATAAAGCGATCAACCTGGGTGAAAAAGAACCCATCCTGAAACAGGAACAGAAGAATATTGAATTCTTTGAAAATGTGCCCTGGAATGACCGTTCTAAAATTGATTTCTCCACAGTACATGGTGCCCAGTTCCTGGAACCCCTGTTTGAATTCTCCGGTGCCTGCGCCGGTTGTGGTGAAACCCCATACCTGAAACTCTTATCCCAGTTATTTGGTGATCGTTTACTGGTGGCCAATGCGACCGGTTGCTCATCCATCTATGGCGGTAACCTCCCCACTACGCCCTGGGCGGTGAATAAGGAAGGACGGGGTCCGGCCTGGAGTAACTCGCTGTTTGAAGACAATGCTGAGTTCGGGTTAGGTATGCGCATCACGGCAGATAAACAATTGAGTGTGGCGCATCAGTATCTCAATGAACTGAAAGATGACCTGGGAGAAGGCTATGTGAAAGAGATCATTGAAGCTAAACAAACACTCGAATCAGAACTGGTGGAGCAACGGGTACGGGTGGATGCCTTAATGGAAAAACTGCATGCCATTGATAAGCCGGCAGCGAAACACCTGCTTTCTGTGGCAGACCAACTGGTTCGCCGCAGTGTATGGCTGATTGGTGGTGATGGTTGGGCCTATGATATTGGTTATGGTGGTCTTGACCATGCATTGGCCAGCGGACGTAATGTAAATGTACTGGTACTTGATACAGAGGTTTATTCCAACACCGGTGGTCAGTCTTCCAAATCAACCCCGACAGCCGCCACTGCTAAATTTGCGGCAGGTGGTAAGTCAGGTGGTAAAAAAGACCTGGCCATGCAGGCCATTTCCTATGGTAATGTATATGTGGCCAGGGTAGCCTTTGGCGCCAACCCGCAACAGGCCCTGCTGGCCATGCGTGAAGCGGAAGCTTATGACGGGCCATCCCTGATCCTGGCTTACAGCCATTGTATCGCCCATGGATATGACCTGAAGAATGGACTGGATCAGCAACATAAAGCCGTATCCAGTGGTCACTGGCCGCTGTTACGTTACAATCCGATGCTGCGGAAGAAAAACCAGAATCCGTTTGTACTTGATTCACCAAGGCCGACCATTACGTTGAAAGACTATGCCTACAATGAACTGAGGTACAAAGTACTCACCATGACAAATCCTGATGCCGCTGAACACCTGATGAACCATGCCCAGGACCTGGTGAACCTGAAGTGGAAAACCTATGAGGAACTGGCTACCAAGAAGGCCTCTGATTTTGTACCGATCGGTTAGTAATTAATAAAAGCAACAGCCTGGAGCGGATAATATCTGCTTCAGGTTGATTGTATAAAACCAAGTTTATGACACTCCAAACCACTTACATGGGGATGAAGCTGAATTCCCCCATCATTGTTTCTGCCTGTACCTTGTCCCAGGAAATCGATAATATAGTTAAGATGGAAGAGAACGGGGCCGGCGCGGTGGTGATGTTTTCCCTCTTTGAGGAACAGATCCGCCAGGAGGAAGCAAGGATGAATACGGTGATGTCGGAAACCACGTATGCTTTCCCGGAAGCACTGGATTATTTCCCGGATCTCGAGGATTTTAATGTGGGTGTGGATGATTACCTGGAGAATATCCGGAAAGCCAAGGAAAAAGTTAAGATCCCGATTATCGGCAGCCTGAACGGGATCACTACTGAAGGCTGGATTGATTATTCAAAACAGATCGAGCAGGCCGGTGCAGACGGACTGGAAGTAAATATCTTTTTTATTCCTGCTGATATTACGATGTCTTCCTCCCTGGTGGAGCATCGTTACCTGAATATTATAGAGGCTATAAAAGATAATGTGAAGATCCCGGTTGCGGTTAAACTGAACCCCTATTTCAGCTCCACCGGCAATATGGCCATGCGGATGAAAAACTCCGGTGCGGATGCGCTTGTTTTATTCAACCGCTTTTACCAACCCGACTTTGATATCAATGAGCTGGTCCTGAAAACAGATCTTCATTACAGCGAATCCAGCGAAATACGTTTGCCGCTCCTGTGGATTGCCTTGTTATACGAGAAAGTAAAATGTTCACTGGCGGCTACCACCGGTGTACAGAGCGCGGTGGAAGTGGTGAAGTACCTGCTGGCCGGCGCCGATGTGGTGATGACTGCCTCTTCATTGTATAAAAACGGCATCCCGTATTTGAAAACGATGAATAAGGAATTGCAGGACTGGATGTACATGATGGGATTTGAAGAGGTGAGTTCATTCCGGGGCAGCATGAGCCAGTTGAATGTAAATGATCCCACCGCCTTTGAACGGGCCAACTATATCCGGATACTGGAAGGGATGAAATAAAATCTGAATGAGAAAAGATAAAGTGGAACTGCTGGCACCCGCCGGCTCCTTTGACAGTCTGCAGGGAGCCATCAATGCAGGCGCTGATGCTATTTATTTTGGCGTCGAGCAGTTAAATATGCGTACCCGCTCTTCCCAGTCCTTTCATATTTCCGATATAAAGGAAGTCAGTGCAATATGTAAAAAGCACGGTCTCAAAGCCTATATCACGCTCAATACAGTGATGTATGAGCATGATATGCAGTTACTGAAAACAGTATTGAAGGAAGTGCGGAAACAGAAAATTGATGCGGTGATCGCGGCCGATTTTGCCGTGATTGATTTATGCAGCCAGATGGAGATCCCGCTTCATATATCCACCCAGGCGAACATCAGTAATGTGGAATCGGTCCGGTTTTTCTCCCGCTACGCCGATGTAATGGTGCTGGCCCGCGAGCTCACCCTCAAACAGGTGGCTGAAATCAGCAATGAAATTCAACGGAAAAAAATCAAGGGGCCATCCGGTAAACTGGTCCGGCTGGAAATGTTTATACATGGGGCGCTGTGTATGGCTGTATCCGGGAAATGTTATATGAGTCTGCATACCCAGAATGCATCAGCCAACCGGGGCGCCTGTATTCAAAACTGCAGAAGGCCTTATGTGGTTACGGATGCGGAGACCGGGGAACAACTGATGATCGATAATGAGTACATTATGTCGCCCAAGGATCTCTGTACTATCGATATCCTGGACCAGCTGGTTGATAGCGGCGTTGACGTACTGAAAATAGAAGGGAGGACCAAGGGGGCTGACTATGTTCAGGTGGTGACGAAATGTTACCGGGAGGCATTGGATGCCGTGCTGGAAGGTACTTTCTCCCCGGAGAAAGCCATTACCTGGAAAGCAGAGATGGAGAAAGTATATAACCGTGGATTCTGGGAAGGGTATTACCTGGGCCGCAAATTGGGCGAATGGACACCACAACCCGGATCGGCTGCAACAGAAAAGAAAATTTATATCGGGAAGGGGAGTAAGTATTATCCCAAAATATCTATTGGAGAATTTATCCTGGAATCCGGTAACCTGAAGATTGGCGACACCATGATGGTAACCGGCCCTAAATGTGGCATGATAAAAGAGACCCTGTCCTCATTAATGGTGAATGGTCAACCGGCACAGGAAGCGGTAAAAGGGGATAAGATCACCCTGAAATTCGCTACCAAAGTAACCCCTTCCGACAAGCTCTATAAAATTGTGGAAGCCACCCATGCCTAAAGTGATCCATTACCGGCAGAAGTGTATTGGCTGTGGTGTTTGCGTGGAGCAGCAGCCGGAACTGTGGCGGATGTCCAGGAAGGACGGGAAAGCCACCCTGATCAGGGGCGTATTGAAGAAAGAAGTTTTTGTATTGACTATACCGGAAACAGCGGTTGAATTATCAAAGGAAATTGCAACGATCTGCCCGGTACGCATAATAAAAGTAACATGAATGAGAAAATAGCTGAATTTATCGCCCGGCAAACCTGTGGCAACCTGGCCTGTGTGGATGAAACCGGACTTCCCTGGTGTTTCAGTTTCTTTTATTCCTGGGATGCGGCTGCGGGGTTGTTACATTATAAATCTTCTGATGATACCCGCCATTCTATCATTCTACATGCGAATAAAAAAGTGGCAGGTACTATTTTACCGGATAAGTTCAACCTGCTCCAGATAAAAGGTATCCAGTTTGAAGGGGAATTACTGCAGGAAGAACATCCGTTGGCTGCCGGCGGGTCAGCGCATTACCATAAAAAGCATCCGATGGCCCTGGCCATGCCTGGCGAAATATGGACCATCCGGCTGGATCATATAAAGTTCACGGATAATTCACTGGGTATCGGGAAAAAACTGAACTGGAAAAGAGAAGGCTGAGTCCGTTAATGCCGGATGATCGGTTGCCACCACTGTGAAACATTGATTTTTCAATTGTAAAACAATGTATCATGCTCTACCGGGATATTTACAACAGGTTAAAATCGCAGCTTCAATTTGATGATCCTGTTATCCGTACCGACCCGGATATCGATGTCATGAATTTTACCTTCCGTTCTCCCCATTTCACTTTACTTCCGGGAGAAGATAATTATACCTGCACTGAACACCGTTTTGCCAGCCATTATTCCTACCCGTTTTCTGCGGGAGGTGGATTTATTCATGAAGTCCTGGATATTCATGATTCACATGTCCGGGAAAACCAGGAATTCCCTTACCAGCTGTTTATACCCAAAGGCCAGCGGCAGGTTACAAAACTGGTGCTTTTATTGCATGGGTTCAATGAAAAAAGCTGGGCTAAATATTACCCCTGGGCAAAGCGACTGGTAGAGGAAACAGGGCAGGCCGTTCTGCTTTTCCCGATTGCTTTTCATATGAACAGGGCCCCGCATGACTGGAGTGAACAGCGGGCCATGTTTAATGCCAGCCGGCAACGGAAAGAACTTTATCCGAATATTCTTCAATCTTCCCTGTCTAATGTAGCTATCAGTACCAGGTTGCATGAAAAGCCACAACGATTTGTCTGGTCGGGACTGCAAACCTATTATGATATCATTCATTTGCTGGAACAAATCAAGGCGGGACTTCACCCGGTCATTGCAGCGGAGGCTGGTGTCCATATTTTTGCCTATTCAATCGGTGCCTTCCTGGCAGAAATTCTGATGATGGCAGATTATCGTCAGTACTTCAGTCAGTCAAAGCTGCTGCTGTTTTGCGGGGGGCCTGTATTTAACCGGCTATCCCCGGTATCTAAATTTATTCTCGACAGTGAAGCCAATGTGAATCTGTATTCCTTCCTGGTGGAACACCTGGAGAGTCACCTGGCAAAAGATGAACGGTTAAGACATTACCTCAGTGAAGCACATCCGGAAGGAATGTATTTCCGGTCCATGCTCAGTTATAGCCGGATGGCTGATTTCAGGGAAAAACGGCTGATGGAAATGGCGGACCGTTTATATGCCATTGCACTGGAGGGAGACACCGTGATATATCCCTATGAAGTCATCAATACCCTGCAGGGTAAATACCACGATATCCCGGTAAAAGTGGATACCCTCAGTTTGCCCTATGCCTTCAGGCATGAATCCCCGTTTCCGGAAACACCGGCGATCGGATCGGAGGTCAGCGGGGCTTTCGACCATATTTTCAAACACATTACTGACTGGCTGCATTGATAATAGTATGACGTACAGCATCCCATTCTCCCTGTGAGCAGAGCTTTCGAATTCAGAAAATAAAAGTATTTAAATACTTTTATTAATCAAAAAGGGCTATCTTTGTCAAAACTTTCAATATGCAAACGCTGACAGATAATATCCTCAATGTAACCCTGCTCGAACCCCGGATGAAACATCCGACGATCTTCCGCTATTTTGATGAATTAGCCGAAGGGGAAAGCCTGACTATTCACAATGACCATGACCCCAAACCGCTTTATTACCAGTTACTGGGTGAGCGGGGTAATATTTTTACCTGGGAGTATCTTGAAGAAGGACCGGAATGGTGGAAGGTCAGGATATCAAAACGGATCAGTGGGGAGGCCGATGAAACTTTAGGTCAGCTGGCCGCGAAAGACCTGAGAAAGGCCCAGATCTTTAAAAAATACGGATTGGATTTCTGTTGTGGCGGGAAAAAGACGGTAAAAGAAGCCTGCCGGGAAAAAGGGCTGGATGTGACAAAAATTGAAAAAGAACTGCAACAAGCCGATCAGCTGGTAGCCGGAAGCACTCCACTACCATATAATGACTGGAGCCCGGCATTCCTGTCCGATTTTATTGTGAACACGCACCATAGTTATGTACGTAAAAACCTGCCGGACATACTGGCCTATGCGGATAAAGTCCGGAAAGTGCATGGAGGCCGCCACCCGGAATTACTGGAAGTATGGAAGCTGGTGGATGAAGTACATACTGAAATGATGGCCCATATGGTCAAGGAAGAAAAAGTGTTGTTCCCCTATATCCATGAACTGGTGGCTGCTAAAGACAAGTCGGAGTCATTGCATGCAAAAGCATTGGGTACAGTGCTCCAGCCGATCCAGCTGATGGAGTTGGAGCATGAAGTGGTAGGTGGACACCTGGCCAGGATACGCGAACTGACCAACAATTTTACGTTACCGGAAGATGCCTGCGCCAGTTACAGCCTGCTTTACCGGATGCTCGATGAGTTTGAAGATGACCTTCACCTGCATGTGCATCTGGAAAATAATATTCTTTTCCCGAAAGCACTTGATATAGAGAAAAACCTGAATTGAAAAACTGATTATATGCAAACGATGACTGAAATGCCCGGTGTATTGAAATCGATCCGGCCGGAACAACTGGTTAAACTGGATGTTAGGCCGGTCCTGGCCGGGGGGACTGACCCCTTCCAGCTGATTATGGAAAAAGTAAAAAACCTGGAAGCGGGGCAGGTACTCGAAATAATAAATACATTCACCCCGGCTCCACTGATCACGGTGCTGCAGCGCCAGGGATTCAGTGCTTATACAGAGCTGATCAGTGATCAGCTGGTGCACACCTATTTTTTCCGGGATGCGGTGACCATGGAACCAGTGTCCACCGAAAATGAAGCCAATCGTATTCATTGGGATGAGATCATGGATCGGTTTAAGGATAACCTGCTGATCGCCGATGTCCGGCAACTGGAAATGCCAAAACCGATGCTCACCATCCTTGAGGAACTGGATCATTTACCGATAGGGAAGGCCCTCTTTGTATTTCATAAGAAACTACCGGTTTTCCTTCTGCCAGAACTGGCTGAACGCAAATTTGATTACAGGGTCAGGGAAATACAACCGGGGGAAGTTCATCTGTTAATCTTCAGACCCTGATATGCAGACGGCTTCTTTCCAGGAAGGATTTCGCAATACCCCCGATACAGCGGTCGTCCCATTTTATCTGTATGCGGCCATCAGTTTCCTGGTCAGTACAATCCTTTTATTTGTTTCAGCCCCGACATTTCTGGAGCATTATTTCAGTCCGCAACATCTGGCGCTGACACATGCAATGGCCCTTGGTTGGGGTACGATGATCATCCTGGGAGCCAGCCATCAGCTGGTGCCCGTGCTGACTGAAAAACCGTTATATAGTGTTAAGCTGGCCCATCTTTCATTTATACTCGCTGCGGCCGGTATTCCTTTACTGGTATGGGGCTTTTATACTTTCAATATGGGATGGCCTGCAAAATGGGGCGGACGGCTGGTGCTCTTATCTGTATTGGCCTATCTGATCAATATCTGGAAGAGTGTAAAAACGCGTAAGGCAATAAATATCCATGCTTTGTTTATTGTTACCGCTGCGGGCTGGCTATTCGTCACCGCCTTACTCGGCCTCGCCCTGGTTTATAATTTCACCTGGCCTTTTTTACCGCGGGATATACTGGCCTATCTTCCCTTACATGCGCATGCCGGTATCCTGGGCTGGTTTTTAATGCTCATTATAGGGGTGGGCTCACGCCTGATCCCCATGTTCCTGATTTCAAAATACCAGGACAACGGGCAACTCCGGTTCATTTATTTCCTCATTAACGGGGGGCTGCTGTATTACCTGTCGACCTTTTATTTTCACCCGCCATTTCCTGTCTTGCTGCCGGCAATGGCTGTTGCCACAGCCCTTTTATTATTCATTTCCTATATTATCCTTGTATACAGGTCGCGTATCCGTAAACAGGTGGATATGCCCATGAAAATATCCCTGGTTTCCGTCCTTATGATGGTACTACCGGTTTTACTGATGCTGGTTATTTCCGGTTGGCTGATGGCGGATAGTCAGCAACTGCAACTGGTCCTGTTGTATGGCTTCATCATTTTTTTTGGATGGATTACCTCGATCATCCTGGGCATGACTTTTAAAACGCTGCCATTTATTGTCTGGAATAAACTGTATTATGATAAAGCAGGATTGGTACAGACACCCAACCCGAAGGACCTGGTATCGGAGACATTGTTTAATGCAATGGCTTTATTTTACCTGACAGGGCTCATCATTTTTATCGCTGGTGCTTTTACTGCTGTAAAAATTTTACTGCAAGCCGGCGCCCTCGGGTTGATCCTGGCAGCACTTCTCTACAACCTGAATGTATTTAATATCTGGCAGCATAAACCAAAGCAATGAACGTGATCAGCAACCATACGATCAATGCCACCATCGCCTTGGCCGCCCTGGAACAGGTGATAGATCCGGAGATCGGTCTGAACATAGTGGACCTGGGACTTATCTGCCAGCTTGATTTTGATGAGGCTGATAAGAAAATATTTGTGTCCATGACCCTGACCACACAATTCTGCCCGATGGGAGATACATTGATTGCTGCGGTAAAACGGGTGCTGGAGCGTACCTTTGGTGATCGTGAGATCAGGGTTGATTTATGTTTTGACCCGCCCTGGACACATGAACGGATATCGGAACAGGGTAAACTGTTCTTAAATCAATAATTATGCTGAGCCTGACCTGTAAAACGGCTATAAAAGCGGTGATTTACCTGGCTGCCCGGTTTGAATCAGGGGAGAAATCCGGTATTAAGGAAATTGCGGAGGTAATCGAAGCCAGTGAACATACAGTGGGGAAGATGCTGCAGGTGCTGGTAAAAGAGGATGTGATTAAAAGCCTGAAAGGACCGAATGGCGGGTTTTATATAACGGCCAGGCAAATGAATCAGCCGGTCATCAATATTGTATATGCCATTGATGGAAAGGATCTTTTTAAGCAGTGTGGCCTTGGATTAAGTAAATGTTCTTCCAGTCATCCCTGCCCGATTCATGATGAATACAAAGTAGTACGGGATCTTTTCGAGAATATGTGTAAAGGCAATACGGTGTGCGATTTGTGTAAGCCGGTGAATAGCGGGCTGGCGTATTTAATCGGATAATTGCTGAACAACTGCTTGTACTTGTTTATCCTTCAGCTGTACATGCTTACTCCGGACTGAGCTAAATCAGGATTTTTACAGCTGTTTTTGTATAGATTCGCGGCTTCTTCGGTTTGCGGAACTTCCTTCTCCTGTAAGGCCATTTTTACTGAAGACCATCCTTGCTGCCTCAAACTTTATTTTATAATGAATACATTATCACCTCATACTTTTCATATTCCTGTAATGGGACTGGCTTATACCATTGACAGTCCTGTAAAAGTGGCCCGTTATGGCATATCCTCAGTAATTTCTATTGTGGAAGACCGGCTGGTGGAAATGATGCGCAGTTATTATTACCCGCAAACCGGGCGTACCTATCATCCGATAACAACTGATCAGCCCGATTACCGGGCCCGGCGGATTACTGATTACCTGAACCTGGTGAATACCATAGTCCGCGAACAGGTGGAGAAAATTAAAAAAGCCGCCTTTGAAAAGGGATCGGAGATCGTGACCTACTTTGAAATGCTGCCTGAACAATCCGTGCTGAAACAGTTGTACCGCCAGATGACTGAAACTGAGGACCAGGCGGAAAAAAGAAAACTGGAAGATTACCTGCGTAACCAGGTCAGGCCCGGGAGTATTGATGTGAACATCATGACCAAGCTGGATCGTGACAACCTGGATCAGCAGAACCAGGTAATCAAAGATGGTTCAGACGCAGTGGCCTCCTTAAGAGGATATGTGAACAGTGAACTCGACGGTTCCTCCATTGTTTTCTCGGCCGGTATGAATCCGCGCTTATATAATTACATGGAGCAATGCGATCAGTTTGATATGCGGGAAGACGGCAGTTTTGCCAAGAAAGTTATTTTGAAAGTGAGTGACTTCCGTTCTGCATTGATCCAGGGTAAATACCTGGCCAAAAAAGGAATCTGGGTCAGTGAATTCAGGATTGAATCGGGTTTAAACTGCGGAGGGCATGCATTTGCCACAGATGGTTTCCTGCTCGGACCGATTTTGGAGGAATTTAAATCAGGCAAACAGGAACTGATCGATTCCCTGTTTGAAATTTATAGCGCGGCACAACTGAGAAAGAACAATAAACAAGTGGCTGTTCCTCCACCGGTGTACTTCTCTGTACAGGGAGGTATCGGAACTGCTGAAGAAGATAAATTCCTGCAAACCCACTACGAAATGCAGGCTACCGGCTGGGGTACACCCTTCCTTTTGGTGCCTGAAGCTACCACGGTAGACGAGGAGACTTTAAAACTGCTGGCAGACGCGAAGGAAGAAGATGTGGTATTGAGCCGTAACTCGCCACTGGGCGTACGTTTTCATTACCTGAAGGGTACCAGTTCGGATAAAGAAAAGCAACTGCGCATCCGCGAAGACAGGCCCGGCAGTCCCTGTACCGAAAAGCACCTGGCTTTAAATAAGGAGTTTAACAATGAATGGATGTGTACGGCTTCACGTAAATACCAGTTGTTAAAAATCAATGAACTGAAATCAACTAACCTGCCGGAACCGGAGTACAAACTGAAAATGACAGAGATCCTGGACAAGGAATGCTTATGTATCGGGTTAAGCAATGCCGCTTCGCTGAAGTATTCAGTACCGTTTATTGATAAGCTGAAAGCGGTGAATGTATGCCCCGGGCCGAATATTGCCCATTTCAATAAAGTGGTTTCATTAAAAACAATGGTGGATCATATCTATGGCAGGTCTGTTTCGCTGGCAAGGGAAGATCGTCCACATATGTTTATCAATGAACTGAACCTGTATATTGATTTCCTGAAAGAGAAAATGGAAGAAGACAAACGGGACGGGCTGTTTGATAAAAGAAGGAAATACTACGACGAGTTCTACCTGAACCTGCGGAAAGGAATTCAATATTACCGGCAATTGGCTCCCCTGATGATGGAGAACACAGATCGTTTTCTTCAATTACTGGGTTGGTCCGAAACAGAGCTCGATGTGCTGAACTATAAATACAGCATTGATAACAATTAAAAAGGCTGCCCTTTTAGAGGAACAGCCTTTATGCAGTTGGTTTCGGTACTGAGTTTACAATGGCTGGAACCTGGCCTGGAAGAACCGCAGGTATTTAGGTTCATACACCATTTTCAATCCCTTGATTTTATTCCGGCGTTCATACACCCTGGCGGTGGATTCGGCAATCACATCCATATGTGCCTGTGTATATACCCGGCGGGGAATGGTAAATCGTACCAGTTCCAGTTTCGGATAATAATTCTCCCCATTGGCTTTCCGGCCGGCAGATACCACCCCTCTTTCCATCGTACGTACACCTGAATCCAGGTATACTTCAGCGGCTAATGTCTGTGCCGGGAACTGATCCTGCGGAATATGTGGCAGGAATTTTTTAGCATCGACAAATATGCCATGTCCGCCGATCGGTTTAACAATGGGCACACCATAGTCAATCATTTTTTCACCGAGATAGATCACCTGACCCACGCGGGCATGGATATGATCATCATCCACACTCTCCCGGATACCAATGGCCATGGCTTCCATATCACGTCCGGCTAATCCGCCATAGGTATGCAATCCTTCATAAACCACCACCATATTCCGGGCTTCTTCAAACACATCCCATTCGTTGATCGCGAGGAAGCCACCGATATTTACCAGGGCATCTTTCTTGGCACTCATGGTGGCCCCATCAGTAAAGGAACAGATTTCTTTCACGATCTGGCTGATAGATTTTTTGTCATAGCCTTTTTCGCGGCGCTGGATAAAATGCGCGTTTTCAGCAACGCGGGTCATATCATGAATAATGCGGATGCCGTGTTTTTTGGTCAGGGTCCTGAGTTCTTTCAGGTTCTGGATACTGATTGGTTGTCCGCCGGCCATATTCACACTGGTGGCGATGCTGACATAAGGAATGCGGCTGGCGCCATACTTTTTAATAAGGGCTTCCAGTTTTTTCAGGTCTACATTGCCTTTGAAAGGAAATTCATTCTCAGAATCGTGGGCTTCATCAATAATAATGTCTTCGAATTTACCACCGGCCAGTTCCTGGTGAAGCCGGGTGGTGGTGAAGTACATATTACCGGGAATGATGTCGCCTTTTTTGATCAGGATCTTAGAAATGATATTCTCCGCACCGCGGCCCTGGTGGGTAGGCACTAAATATTTATAACCATAGGTTTCCCTGACTACTTTTTCCAGGTGATAGAAATTTCGGCTGCCGGCATAGGCTTCATCGCCCATCATCAGTCCGGCCCATTGCTGGTCACTCATGGCACTGGTTCCACTGTCGGTCAGCAGGTCAATATATACATCTTCTGATCGAAGTAAAAAAGTATTGAAGCCGGCTTCTTTCATTGCTTTCCTGCGTTGGGCGGGGGTGGTCATTTTGATGAGCTCCACCATTTTTATTTTGTAGGGTTCGGCCCAGCTGCGTTTGATTATTGTTGACATGGTAATTAGTTTAGTTGTTTAAATGTTTAGTCGTTTAGCGGACTGGCGTAAGTTTGGCGGTAAAATGCCTGAGCATCGGGGTTTCCTCTGTAATCAGCATTCCTTTCAATTCATTCCGTTTGTTAAAAACATCGATGATCACTTCGGCCACGTAGTCGATATGGCTTTGGGTATACACCCTGCGGGGAATGGCGAGTCTTACCAGCTCCAGTGCGCCGGGGATCAGTTTGCCCTTTTCATCGTACTTGCCAAACATGAGTGAACCTATTTCCACTGCACGGATACCACCTTCCTCATACAGGGCACATACCAGTGACTGACCCGGGTATTGATCCACCGGGATATGTGGCAGGAATTCTTTGGCATCGAGATATACCGCATGTCCGCCAGCCGGTTGCATCACCGGAACCCCTGCATCGATCAGTTTGTTGGTCAGGTATTCCATGCTGCGGATACGATACTGGAGATAATGTTCATCCATCACTTCCTGAAGGCCGATGGCTATCGCTTCGAGGTCACGACCGGCTAATCCGCCATAAGTAGTGAATCCTTCTGTAATGATGAGCAGGTTGCGACAGCGGATGGCGAGGTCAAGATCATTCATCGCGAGGAATCCACCGATATTGGCAAAAGCATCTTTCTTGGCGCTCATGGTACAGCCGTCAGCATAGGAAAACATCTCGCGGGCAATTTCAGGTACCGGTTTATTGGCATAGCCCTCTTCCCGGATTTTGATAAACCAGGCATTTTCTGCAAAACGGCAGGCATCAATAAAAAGCGGGATCTTGTATTCATCACAAACCTTGCGGGTCTCCCGGATATTCTGCATACTCACGGGCTGTCCACCACCAGAGTTGTTAGTAATGGTCATCATCACTAATGGAATATTGGCGGCGCCTTTCTCTTCAATGGCTTTTCGCAAAGCAACAATATCCATATTGCCTTTGAAAGGGGCAGGGGTGGTAGGGTGTTTGCCTTCCTCGCAGATACAGTCGATACCCTCAGCGCCTGAAAATTCGATATTGGCCCGGGTGGTGTCGAACAGTGTATTACTGATAAAGTATTTTCCTTTGCCACCCAGTACGGTGAACAGGATCTTCTCCGAAGCCCTTCCCTGGTGAGTGGGAATGATGTATTTCATATTGGTGATACTGCGGACAGAATCTTCAAATTTGAAGAAGCTGTTGCTGCCCGCGTAAGACTCGTCACCCATCATGATGCCGGCCCACTGGTTACTGCTCATGGCACTGGTGCCGCTGTCGGTCAGCAGGTCGATCAGCACATCACTGGCTTTGATCCGGAATGAATTATAATCCGCCTTTTTCAGGATTTCCCGGCGTTCTTCTTTGCTCGTAAAGTAAATCGGCTCCACCGATTTAATACGAAAGGGTTCAATGATTGTTTTCATTGCAAGCGTTTATGCGGCTTTGAGCCGCTTATAAATAAATGTGATTGTGGTAACGGGATGTTACTTCACTAAGTAGGCTTGCGGATGATATTTTTCCAGATGAGGGAGTTCATGGTATAAAAAAACCCGCCCAAATGTAGTTTGAGCGGGTTCCGGAAGTCATGATTTAGGTCAGGCTCCAAACTGTTTCAGGTGGTGGTCTATATGTTTCCAGGCCGATTTACTCCATTGTTCTTTGGTCATACGGCCAAATACCGGGTGTTTTTCCAGGTTCACGTCCTTCTCCTGGAACTGGCTGATCAGTTCCAGCAGGTTTGCTTTTTCTGCGGAAAACTCCTTCATTTCACCAGCAGTGATATAGGTGGGATCTGTTGGTAAACCCTTTTTCCAGGGCTTATCATCCCATAACGTTGTTTTGAAGAATGGCAGGAGCAGGTTCATGAAAAAACTCCCTTTGATGGTCCGTTTACCCAGGGCCACTTCAAGCGGTTGCTGCAGATGTGCCAGCATCTGGGCCACCTCCATTTTGCCCCATAGCCGGGCAGATTGGGGGGTGAGTGTATTGATCCTTGTAATGATGTCCTGTTTTACAGCAGGATCAAAGAGGCTTTTTACTTCCATATTGGTTAATTGTACTGGAAAGTTCGGGAAAAAACATTAATCAGGCAATTAGCCGGTGTGCCAATAGGCCAATTGAATGCTGTTCGGAAATACTACTCGTACTATTGCCTTCTCAACTTATTATCCGTCTCTCAACTATCAACTCTCAACCCTCAACAAATTCTTGGTAACTGCTCACCCGTCAGATAATTCACCACTCTCCGGCCGCCAATCCGGCTTTTGAGCAGTACTTTGCCGGGGTGCTCAGCGGAGGCTTCTCCGATAATAGCGGCGTTGGTGCCATTTTCATCCCCACGCAACAGGGACAGAAATTCATCCGCGATTTCCGGTTTTACTACGGCGAGGAATAAACCTTCATTGGCGACATATAGAGGATCCAGTCCCAGCATTTCACAAGCCCCTTCCACCTGTTCATCCACGGGAATATTTTTCTGATCGAGTTCAAAACCCAACTGGGTCAGTTCCGCGATTTCATTTAATACGGAAGCCACTCCGCCCCTGGTAGGGTCGCGCAGGAATTTGATATCATCCCCAAACCGGTCAATCAGTTTTTCCACTGTGTGATTCAGGTTGGCGGTATCGCTTTCAATCGTTGTTTCAAATTCCAGTCCTTTCCGCACGCTCATGATCGCAATTCCATGGGTGGCGATATTGCCGCTGATAATGACTATGTCACCCGCTTCAATATTCTTATGGTGGATATTGGCTTTCGGATGAATCTTACCAATTCCGGAAGTATTAATGAATATTTTGTCTCCTTTCCCCTTTTCCACCACTTTGGTGTCGCCGGTAACAATGCTGATATTGGCTTTATTGGCTGCTTCTTTAATACTGGAAAGAATTTCCCAGAATTCAGTCATGGGTAATCCTTCTTCAATAATGAATGCAAGGGATAAGTACTGGGGAATGGCTCCGCACATGGCCAGGTCGTTCACCGTACCATTGATGGCCAGTTCACCAATATTGCCTCCGGGGAAGAAGGCCGGGGTGATTACATAGCTATCACTGCTGAATGCCACTTTTCCATTGAGTTCAAAGCAGGCACCATCATGCTGCTGGTCAAGCAAATCGTTTTTTAATATATCAAATACACCACTTTGCAGGAGTTTATGCGTAAGCAGTCCGCCACTTCCATGACCGAGTGTTATCACATCAAAATCAAATTTGGGCATGGGACAGGAGAGTTGCATAAAAAGGATCTCGTTGGTTTTATTGGTCAGGCCATTTGCCTGGCATCTGAATAATGATAGTAAGCGGCACAAGCGCCCTCACTGCTCACCATCGGGGCGCCCAGGGGGTGCTCGGGTTTACAATGTGTGCCAAAATTCGGACACTGGAAGGGTTTTTTCAAACCTTTCATAATATCGCCGCTGATACAGGAAGGGTTTTCCAGGGCGGTGGGGATATCGATCCTGAATTTTACCCTTGAATTATACATTTTGTAGCGGTCATTGACTTCAAATCCGCTCTGGGCAATAGTGCCGATCCCGCGCCACATCCGGTCACTCACATCAAAGACCTGTTCCATGGTTTGTCTGGCCATCCGGTTGCCTTCACGTTGCACATACCTTGTATACTGATTCTCCAGTTTGTATTCTCCTTTTTCCAATTGCTGAACGGCCATTAATATTCCCTGTAACAAATCCACCGGTTCAAAACCGGTGATCACCACCGGTGTTTTATATTTCTCCACAACCGGGTAATATTCTTCGGTGCCCATGATGGTACACACATGTCCTGCCGCCAGGAAGGCATCGATCTGGTTTTCCGGATCACCCAGGATGGCTTCCATGGCCGGGGGTACCAGTACATGGGAGGCCAGTATACTGTAATTGGTTACCCCTGATTTATCTGCATGTACAATACTCAGTGCATTGGCCGGTGCCGTGGTTTCGAAACCAACGGCAAAAAACACCACTTCCTTATCCGGATTTTGCCTGGCCAGTTCGACTGCTTCAAGTGGAGAATAGAGTATTCTTACATCGGCGCCTTCGGCTTTGGCTTCCAGCAGGCTCTTATGAGATCCAGGCACGCGAAGCATATCACCAAAGGAACAGATAATAACATTGGGTTGCCTGGACAACCATACAGCTTCATCGATTATACTCACAGGTGTTACACATACAGGACAGCCCGGACCATGCACCATCGTGATTTTATCCGGTAACATATCCAGTATCCCGTTTTTCACGAGACTATGGGTCTGACCGCCACAGATCTCCATGATCTTCCAGGGCCTGGTGGTTACCTGGTGGATCTGCTCCAGGTATTGGTGCACCAGTTCAGGATCACGGTATTCACTCAGATATTTCATGTTAAGTGATATTTTGGTTTAAGCTATGAGTTTCGAGCAGTGAGTTTCGGGTTTGATCTTGCTTATGAAGTGAACTTTCTACTCTTTTAGTCTCGCAGCCTGCCTTTGCCGGCAGGCAGGCTCGTAGCTCGTAACTCGATGCTGGTATCTTAGTTCTTTTCCTCATTAAGTTCATCGACCTCACCCATCGCCTTCAGGTACTCAAAGGTCTGACGAGCTTCTTCCTCATCCACTTTGCCAATGGCCACACCCACATGTACGAGTACATAGTCGCCCACCTGGGCTTCCGGAACCATTGAGAGATTGATTTCTTTGGTGATTCCACCAAAAGATACTTTGCCTTGCCTGAATGTATCATCCAGCTGGCCGGTGATAGATAATAATTTACCTGGAATTGCTAAACACATAAGTTGATTTTTGTCAGTGATTCAATAGTATGCTGTTTTTCGAAAGGATTGTTTTTTTTTGGTCCATTAATGCCTGGTAAGCCAGCTGGCCAAACCCGATACATTCATCATTCGGACTGAGTTGCCGGTGGAAATAAAGCGGGTAATCTTCCTGCAGAAGAAGAATAACCAGGTCAGTCAGTAATGCATTCTGGAAAACCCCTCCACTGAAAGCAATCCGGGAAACACCTGCTCTTGCCGCCACGTTTTTAATAAGCGTGGCCAGGGATACAAATACTTTCCGGGCAATGACCGCCGTCTCTTCTTTTTCCTGTATATCCGAAAGGATTTCATTCAGCATGACAGACCAGTCCAGCCTGTTTTTATTGATGGGCACAGGATAATAATCCATACTGGTTTCTTTGCCCGACATGGCGGCTGCTTCCAGTTTCATGGCTGCTTCGCCTTCATAACTGTTGATGGATTGCAACTTCAGCATCGCGGCTATCCCATCCAGTAAACGGCCCATACTGGAAGTCAGCAGTTGATGTTGCTGTTGCAGCAGTTTCAGGTAATATTCTTTTTCCGCACTGCTGAAAAGGTCTTCAATCATCTTCAGCTGATCCGGATTATTCCGGAGCAGTGACACAGCGCTCACCCTGGGTTCTTTACTCATTTTATCTCCCAGCAACTGCGGGAAATAATCCAGGTGCATATAACGGTCGATCTCCCCCTCTTCCAGCAGGAAAAATTCGCCTCCCCAGATTTGTTCATCGTCTCCATAGCCGGTTCCATCCCATACCACCCCCAGTATTTTTTCGTCACTGCCCAGCAGTCCATTTTCTGCGAGCACGGCAGCGAAATGGGCTTTATGGTGCTGAACAGGGGTAAAGGGAATATTCCATTCTTCCGCCAGTTCCTTTCCTTTTTGGGATACAAAGTAGTTCGGGTGACTGTCAAGCAAGATACGCTCCGGTTTTGCCTGTACTAATTGCAGCAAGTGGGAGAGGGTATAGTCAAAACTGACCTGTGATTCATAATTTGACTGATCACCCAGGTACTGACTCACATAAAGATTGTGACCGGCACTCAGTGCAAAAGCGCTCTTGAGTTCCGCCCCCATCGCGAGGGTGGTATGATTGTTTATAAAAGGGGAAGGAAAATAATTAGGGGCCATTCCCCGTGAACGCCTCAGGATGATCGGGTGGGTGCTGTGCGTGGCGAATTGTATCACACTGTCATCCTGTGGGGCAACAATATCCCGCTCAAAGCTGATAATAAAATCTGCGTAATCGGTCAGCCAAAGCAGTGCATCCTCATCCGTATAAATTATCGGGGATCCGCTCAGGTTGCCACTGGTGGCAATCAGTGGTTTATTCCATTGTTGCATGATCAAAGCGAGCAGTGGGGTATAGGGAAGCATCGCACCAATCTTAAGCAAACCCGGGGCAATGGCTTCTGCGCAGATACCGGAAGCCGGTTCTTCTTTTAACGCACATAAAACGATGGGGGCCTGTTTACCCAGTAAAGCCTGTTTTTCTTTTGCAGTAATCTCGAGGTCCCCGGCTATTTGTTCAACAGAAGGATAAAGCACGGCAAATGGCCTGGAAGGCCTGTGCTTCCTGTCACGCAAAGTGGAAACTGAGTAATGTTTGGTGGCATCACACAACAGCAGGTAACCACCGATACCTTTTACAGCCAGTATATGTCCATGCCGCAGTGATTCGGTTGCGATCTGTAAAATGCTGTCCGGATCCTTTGAAATGGCGACCCCGTTATTGTCAAACAGGTGCATGGTGATCGCGCAATCGGGACAGGAATTGGTCTGACTGTAATGCCTTGGATTATGTATATCCGTATACTCTTCTTCACAGGACTGGCACATGCCCAGTGCTGCCATAGTGGTATTCGGCCGGTCATAGGGTAAACCGGTGCTGATTGAATACCGGGGACCACATTCCAGGCAGGTGGTAAAGGGATACTGGTACCGTTTATTTTCCGGGTCAGTGATTTCTTTGCGGCAGTTTTCGCAGATAGCTAAATCAGGAGTCAGTAATAAATCAGGCCGGGCGGAGTTATCGCTTTCCTTAATAGTAAACGCCTTGTAAACCCGGGGGCTTATTTTTTCTTTATGCTGTGAACGGATTATCGCATTCGCCGGCTGACAGCATAAAATAGACTGGTAAAAACTGTCTGCTTCTTCTTCGGTGGCATTGATTTCGATATGAACCCCGTCATTGCCATTACTTACCCAGCCGGGAATGCCCATGCGTTCAGCCAGCCGGCAAACAAATGGCCGGAAACCGACGCCCTGAACCAACCCGCCAATAT
>CAZFLL010000061.1:0-24277 GCA_964519865.1 uncultured Chitinophaga sp.
CGTTAGCGGTAATTATGAAAGTCCCCAATCATGCAAACCGGAAAAATATTTTTTAAACTTTTAATCTTGACAGTTTTACTTTCTTGCAATTCACCATATGACCAAATGATAAAAGGATTATCAGAACAAAAATTTTGTTTACAGAGAGCAGAAAATGAATATGGTAACCCTATAAAAATTGGCAACGGGGTTTTGACTTTAAAAGCAGACCAAACTTTTACTATTACAAACGACAGTTTAGAATATTCAAATCTTAAAGGTAGTTGGGATTTATGTTGTAGGGGTTCTGACTTCGGCAATTATGTTTTTAAAGTTGAAGGTCTAGAAGAATGGCAACAGGCTTCGCCAAATTTATTTGTTTTAGTTAAACGAAAAAAAGTAAGAATGTTTTTTACAACTTGTAAATAATGAGACGACTATCTTTTACAACGATTTATATTTTTATGTTTTTGACTTCATGCCGAGAAAGTAAATCGAACTTTGTGTATGACCCAACAGTTCCATACCCACTTTTAAACCCAGAAGATTTTTGGCTGGACAAGTTTGACCAAAGAGGATTACAAAATGCCATTGTCTATCGTGACAAGATATATTGCAATACAATTGATGTTGGAGGCGACGGGAACTTCCTTTATTGTTTGAACCCGAAAAACGGACTTGTTGTTTGGAGAGCACAAGTTGACGCTTATGCAACCCAGCCTGCATCCTTTCAAGATGACATGATTATTTACTGTTCATACTTAGGAGATATTACTACACTTAACAGTGAGGGCAAAATTATCTGGAAAGCAAAGTTCGACCATCCGTATGGAGGGCATTGGGTTGACACAATCAATTCTAGATTATTGGTGAAGACCGTTTATTGGAAATATGTATCTGATTACGACATAAAGACTGGAAGATTAACTTCAAAAACTGAAAGCGACTCTTTACAAAAAATAGTTGAGGGCAACATGAAAAGTGAAAACCTTTTTGAAAAACATGAATATAAGTTTGCAAGGATGGGTGAAACTTATATTATAAAGTGTAGACCTTCCAAACCCGATGAAGTTGGTGAATATAAAATTGAAATAGATAATAACTACCGCTAACAGGCGGTTTGGCAATATGGCGGGCGACGAATATATTCTCAGCTTTTTGTTCGCTATTCGGCTTCAGTTCCAGCCGACGAATAACGCCAGGCAATAGAATAAACAATGAACTTTTATTTATAAATTTAGCTGCGATTACGGGCTGACGATTTTCAAATGCCGCCACATCGCCAAGCCGTGTTCGTTATGTTTCATAACCTATGTAATGATTGAAGAACTGTTAATCAAAAAATCTAAGTCAGAGAAATTCTTTGGCTATGTTTTCACAATCTTTTCTTTCTTGTTAGGCGGATATCTATTGATAATTAACCATGATTTGCGCGGAATAATTTTAGTAATCTTATCGCCAATTCTCTATTATTTTCATAAACGGCAGTATAAGACAGATGAAATTATCATTAGAATAAATGCCTTAGGAATTGAAACGCAGGTAGGATTTTCCCCATGGGAGAAAGTAGATCATGTAAAGATAAAGTATAACACTAGCAATAAGCGTATTCTAGAAATCTATACCTCTACTCCTTTTGATCCAGATCAGTCAATTGATATAAGTAATATTAATTGTACTCCTTGGAAGTTAAGAAAGCATCTTAAAAAATATACTGTTTTTAAGTCCCCAAATTTCTAGTTTCATTAAACACAACGCCTAACATGAACTGTGAAAAAATCCCAACAACAAATCGGGCTGGCACGGCCTCTTAGAAATTTGATCAAAAAAACTTTACCCCAGGAACGGCTTTGTACGTCCCCGCTGCCAGGACCCATGCGTGTCGGCAGGCATTCACGGATCGGCCACTGCACACCCCCCATACGTTCAAATTCTACTCCCTCACCCCCAGCTCCTTTACCATACAACTACCCCCAGCCCTTTCCCACCTGTTAAACAAAAATGAAATTCAACCTTGAATTACTTTGACTCCTGAACAGTCGAGCTTGCAAATACCGCTTCAGTCATTGCGGTAGCCTTCCTCATCAATTCTCATCACATCACAGTTTCACGCTAACTGACCAGGTTCTTCTGAAAAACTGACACATTTTGTCAGTTTATATAGCAGACAGGAAAAACTGAAGAAAGTCTAACACAGGCCACTGATTTTCAATAGTATGGGCGCTTTTCGTTGTTATCCAACGAATCATTCCTTTACCAGTCTTTCCGGAGGTATGCTTACGGCCAGCTTAAAGCCAGCTCAAAGCCAGCTAAGAACCAGCTCAAGAGCCAAAAAGCCCGGAGCGAAAAAAATCAACTGTACAGTCAAACTGTCATTGGGACTTTAAGCGAAAAACAAACATAATACCGCGAGCCTTCCCGCAGTCCAGTGAACGGGGGGGTTCGGTTTTGGGCTTCGGGTTACTCGCCAATGGCTATTCACTTTTCACCAAATTACCGTGCAATAATTATGGAATCTGTGTAAATTGATAGTATCAAATGATGGTATCTGACTTACCCATCCTTGTGCATTACACTGATACTAAAAAAGGTTTGTTTATGAAAAAGCCAATCATGCTTTTTATCTTGCTCCTGCTTTGGTATACCGGAGAAGCACAAGACAGCCTGCTGAAAGTGAATATCATTGCTCCAGGTCCAAAAACCGTGTTGGTGGGCGAATTAGGACTGCCATTAGGGTGTATCCTGACTGTCAGTGGTACTATTGTTGAAGGGCCTGACAAAGGATATGAAGATGGCCCCAATCTGATCGTTCATTTGATAAATGACAGCGCCACCCAGCTGCCCATTCAAATACCCCTGTCACCCTATTTTGGCGAATTCGGCGACGGGACAATGCCCGCCATGAAAGCAGGCAACAGCTACCGTTTACGGGTATATGAATCCGGCGAATTCATTGGAAGTCCCGACGGGGCTTTCAAAGAAGCCGGAAGAATCGTACAAACTACCGGTTTCTACTTTATGAACCGCCTGGTGGTGCTCTCCGGTGAAAAAACAGCCCCGTTGGCCTGGTACCCAAATCAGTTCACGGGTCGTGAGGCTTTGCTCTCCGGAATTGCGGAAAATGAAAATGATACAGCCTGTATTCTGAACGCCAGCTGGAAACTGAAACTGTTGGATAGTCCGAAGTGGACAACTGAAGAGACTGGTAAACAGGCAGAAGTATTTGGAAAGATTCAGGGAACACAGACCAGGAACATCTTTTATGTAGAACAAAGCCGGGCCCGGTTAATCCGGCTGGAAGATCAGTTGGGAAAAAAGGTTATTCTCCGTGGACTGGCTATCAGCCAGAATCAATATTGGTGGTACAATTACAGGGGCACAGATATCTATATAGAAAAAATGGAACAGCTACCTGGCCTGACTGAAGACTACCATTTTATGCCAATGGAAATTACGGGGATACTTGAACAGGAAAGACTTCCGCGACTGGATCAGATCGGCGTGAAGGACAATCGGGATTTAAAATTGTACTATATCGTCAAAAATGTAAGTTGGAGGCCAGTGAAAGTGTTACTGGAACCGGAACTGGTTGAGTTCAGGTAAATAGTATTATTTAAGTTATATCTTCTCCTTTGCCTGGAAAAAAAGCAGAAACAAAACCAATGAACAAAGACATCCTCACCTACAACAAGGCCCAATCCCCTGCCGACCAGGAAGTCTGCGATTTACTCGCCGCTGAAATTAAGGCGGGCCTGCCGGAAGCCGAAAATAAAATCTGGCATGCGATCCCGGTCTGGTTTCTGGATGGCAACCCGGTAGTGGGTTACAGCAAACTGAAAAACTGTATCCGCCTTTTATTCTGGAGCGGGCAAACATTTGAAGAAGCGGATTTACAAAACGAAGGAAAATTCAAAGCGGCGGAAATACGCTATACATCAGCGGACCAGGTGAATAAAAAAGACCTGAAACGCTGGCTGAAAAAAGCACGGGACATCCAATGGGACTATAAGAATATCGTGAAACGGAGGGGACAACTGGAACGGTTGAAATAAAATTCTCTGACCACCAGGCATACATAATACTACACGACGCCCCGCGTACTTCATACTTCTGACTTCGTACTTCTTACTTTGTACTTATTCTCAGGCATGCTGCCGGATATCATGCCCGCAGTTGGCACAGGCAATGAACTCATGGCCATGACCCGGTGACTGCAGACTGAACCGGCTTTCACGTACAAACTGCTTACAGGAACATTTCATACAGGCCCCGTTTCCCGCCTGGGGATCATGGGTATGTCCGTTTTTTACTACCCCCGGAGATTGTCTTTCTTTTAACCCGGTAAGGCTTACCCGCTTGCGGGCTGGTTGAGATAGAATGGCTGGCATTTGTTTCTGGTTTTAGGTGAATTGACTATTAATGTAACATTAATTCCTTTACCCGCCAAGTTCCCGGTTAGAGGATGGGGTTATGTCATCACATCCTAAGTTCGGCCTGCCCATGAAACTTTTTAACGGCAAGCAACGCTTATTCCCCTTTTCATGTCAGCAATAAAAAACAAAAAATGAAACGCCTGGTTCAATTTTGCTGCTTTCTCCTGGCTATTACCCTTTACAGCAGTTGCAAAAAGGAAAGTATCCATAAAACCACGGAAGCAGGTCTGACCGGCAGCTGGGAATTGAGGAAAACAAGCGGGATGCTGACCACCAGCTATCCCGCCGGGAATGGCACTGTATATATATTTACGGATACCAGTTACCAGTTTTACTCCCAGGGCGTGCTTGTAAAAAGCGGTCAGTACAGGATAATAAATGATAATTCCGTAAGCAGTGAACTGGGGTTGGTAATTCCTGCCGGGCAATATACCCGCCGTATCATCTTTGACAATGATTCACAAAGCCTTAAAGTATTTTTCCAGTTGCAGGCCGATAGCCTGAGTTTTGTGTCAGGGTATTTCCCGCTGGATGGCGGGGCATTCCGCATTTTTAAAAAACAATAACCCGAAAACCAGGCCCGGTACCGGCTGATCATTTTCTCAATTACTGCCACCATGAAAAATTATCTATTTGCTTTTATACTCCTGTCCGGATTTACTTATCCTGGTTTCAGTCAGACTTCCTGGGGGCTAAAAGCCGGGTTTAATACCAGTAATATCCGAAACAGCAACACCGATAAGTTTTCCAAAAAGACCGGCTTTGACGGGGGCCTGATGGCAAAAACCAGTCTGGGGAAATACAGTTACCTGCAGGCAGAATTGCTCCTGTCAGAAAAAGGAGGCAACAGCCTGATGATTCCAACCGGAACCACGTCGAATAATCTTTCTTACCTGAGTCTGCCTGTCTTAATGGGATATAGAATCACTCCGCATGTTTATGTCCTGCTCGGTCCGGAGTTAAGTTTTTTAGCCGCGGCCCGGGTTAAAAACGACATCATGAATGATGATGTTACACCTGGCTATAAACAGTTTGACTTTTCGCTGGCAGGCGGACCCGGGATAATTATATTAAAGAAATTCTGCCTGGAAACCCGGTATATACTTGGGCTTACACAGCTGAATAAAAATGAATCCTTTCAGGGATCTTCCAGTAACCGGGCTTTCCAGTTAAACTTAATTTATTGGTTTTTGTAAACCGGGCGATTCACTGCCGGTAATTAAACGGGCTTTTGGTTTAATCTATACTCCGGCTAACGATCAGGAAGAATAAGGTGAATTTCATATATATTTATACACTCAACCCAGATCACATGAAATTCATTAACACTCCCGGTTTAATGAAAAGAAAAACAGTACAAAGGCTCTTCTACTTCGTACTTGCTGTTTGCATCATCAGCTGTTCCCGGACGTCCAATGACCCGGAGCCCAACCCGCCTTCCACCAATAAAAAAATAAATTCTTTTACCCTGACCCGTCCCGATGGCACGGCCCTGCTGGCCAGTGAATACGCGGTTTCGATCAGCCCGGATTCAGTGAATATAACTGTGCCCCCGCTGGAAAACAGGAAGGGACTCAAAGCTTCACTGGAGTATTCGGGTAAAGCGGTGAGTCCGGCCAGCGGTACTGTACAGGATTTCACCACTCCAGTTTCGTATACAATTACTGCGGAAGATGGCAGTACCAAAGTGTATACTGTAAAAGCTGCTTATGCAGCCCCCAACCTGGTGGTATTTATCGGGGCCGGAAATACCTTCTATGCATTGGATGCGGCTACAGGTGCCAAACGCTGGTCATTCACCGGGGGCGGTTCCTTTGCATACAGCAGTGCCACTTACCGCGACAATGTAGTATATGTGGGCTGTGTCGACAATAATGTCTATGCATTCAATGCCAGCAATGGCCGGCTGCTCTGGCAACGAAGTATCTGTATAACCGGGATTGAATCGGATGCCGTGATTGCGGACAGTACGGTTTATGTGGGAACGAATGATGATCAGCTCCTGGCGCTGGATGCTGTAACCGGGGCCACCCGCTGGACCTTTACGACCGGCGCCAATATCAGTTCCAGTCCGAAGATTGCCAATGGCCGCGTTTATTTCGGAAGTTCAGATAGTAAATTTTATGCCTTACAGGCAAAAACAGGCCAGCTGGTATGGTCTTACCAGACTGGTGGCATGTTCAACCAGTCCGGTGCAGCTTTAGTGAATGGCACTCTTTATGCAGGCAGCCGTGACGGATACCTGTATGCGATCGATGAACAAACCGGTTCACTGAAGTGGCGCTATAACAGCGGGGGTATTTCATTTGAACAATCCTCTCCCACCGTACACAACGGGGTAGTATATATCGGGGGCTGGTACAATGTTCCCGGCTTTAATCAGAAAGGTAGTATTTATGCGATCAATGCAACAACGGGTAACCTGATCTGGGAGAAATTACCCAATACAGGTTTCTCCAGCAGTCCTTTTGCCAATGATAACCGGGTCTGTATAACCGGGGATGGCGGACAGATCAGTGTGCTGGAAACGGCAACGGGTAATACGCTCTGGCAGAAAACAATACTGGCCAACAGTTCAAGTCCGGTGGAAGCTAAAGGGTTGATCTATGTAGGTGGCGGTGGCACCGGTTATATTTATGCCTTTGATGCTGTTACGGGAAATGAAATCTGGAAATTTGCCATACCCGGTGCACTGATGACTTCCAGCCCGGTGGTCATTGACCTGAATGGTGTGCCCAATTATCCGGGCGATTCAGGAACCATGGATTGATTGCAAGAATTAAATTATAAGAGCAGAACGATATTTTTTTATCATTAACAAATAGCAGTGGCTGCTTCGGAACCTGAATAGTATTTGTCCGTTTTCCCAGGATTTCTCAAATTCATCTTTTTTACTATTTTTAAGAAATCTCCCCTGCGAAAATCGAATAGTCCCTACCCATTTAACCATTAAACTAAAACCAATGCGTTTACTTATTCTTACAGGAATAGTACTGACTGTCATTTCCTGTTCCACCTCCAAAAAATCAACTATGACAAGTAACCCGCTTAACGGAACCTGGATTCCCGTGAAAGAAGAAATCGGTGGTATGGCCCTGCCTGCCCCTGCATTTGCCAAACAAAAACTGGAGATCCATGAAGGCACGTATACCATGACCGCGGAAAGTGTGGACAAAGGAGAGGTTACCTATACCGGAAACAAAATGGATATTTATGGCAAGGAAGGTGTGAATACCGGCAAACATTTTATGGCCATTTATAAATATGAAAATGAAGAACTGACCATCTGCTATAACCTCGCAGGCAACAGTTACCCTGAAAGCTTTGACACCAAAGGCAAGCCCATGTTTTTTATGGCCGTGTTTAAAAAAGAAGCAGGTAAATAACCCTCTATATAGTTTGCCTTAAAAAAAAATGCTCCCAAAGGAGCATTTTTACTTATTTACGCAAGTCTGTCTGTTTTGAGTTTTCAACTATAAACGACCCGACTACTAACTACTAACTCCCGACTACTAACTAGCTTACTCTCCCCAGATATTATCCTTCCCTTCCAGCCACTGTTTCACCAGGTCAGTGGTCACTGACTTCGGTCTTTCCAGCGGGAAGCCCAGGGCACGATCCCAGCAGAGTGACGCGAGCACACCGAGTGCACGGCTGACCGCAAAGAGAACGGTATAGAATTCATACTCTACCATGCCATAGTGTACCAGCAGGGCACCGCTGTGGGCATCCACATTCGGCCAGGGGTTCTTGATCTTACCAATGGTCTGCAGGATCGGCGGCACAGTTTCGTATACATTCCAGATGGTCTGCACCAGTTTATCATCCGGCATATGCTTTTTACCAAACTCCATCTGTGCGGTAAAGCGGGGATCTGTTTTGCGGAGAACCGCGTGACCATAACCGGGAACCACTTTGCCTTCGCTCAGGGTTTTCTTTACATATTCCGCGATCTGTTCATTGGAAGGCAGGTCGGTATTCAGTTGCTCCTGCATTTCAAACACCCACTTGATCACTTCCTGGTTGGCCAGGCCATGTAAAGGACCTGCCAGTCCATTCATACCGGCTGCATAAGCCAGGTATGGATCACTCAACGCAGAGCCAACCAGGTGAGTGGTGTGGGCTGATACGTTACCGCCTTCATGGTCGGCATGGATCGTCATGTATAAGCGCATCAGTTCACGGAAACTCTCATCTTCATAACCGAGCATATGTGCCAGGTTTCCGGCCCAGTCCAGTAAACCATTGGGCTGGATATGTTCACTGTTCTTGTATTTGCGGCGATAGATATAGGCGGCAATACGGGGCAGACGGGCCAGCAGTACAATGCTGTCATCGAATACCGGTAACCAGTAATCTTTTTTATTGATCCCTTCCGCATATTTCTTCTGGAAATAACTTTCTGTCTGCAGGGCCATGACCCCCACCACAAACATGGTCATGGGGTGAGCCGTGATTGGTAATGCATCAATGGCTTCAAAAACATGGGTGGGCACGTGGCTGCGGCGTTGCAGGATATTGGTCACATGTTCAGCATCCTCATCATTGGGCAGTTCGCCGATCAGCATCAGGTAAAATAATCCCTCGGGGAGCGGTTCAGAACCTCCCGGGGCTTTGGGCAGTTTGACCTGTAATTCAGGAATTGAATATCCACGGAACCGGATCCCTTCCTGGGCATCCAGCAGGGAAGTCTCGGTTACAAGGCCGGTTATCCCCCGCATCCCCTGGTAAACCTGGGAAAGTGTGACCTCCCCTATTTTCTTGTTTCCGTGCTCTTTCAGTAAGTCCTTGATCTCGGCAGCTACGCTATCCGCTTTAGCTTTGAACCGGTCTTTAATTATTCCCATAGAACCTTATTTTTCGGGGGATTTTTGATAAAAAATTTAGAAGGCATGAAATTACAGAATGCCCGGTGTGGTAACAAATAATAGGTAGGAAAGTTTGATGGAAAGCTGCGAGCTTCGAGGTATGAGCTACGAGACTTAAAGCGGGGAATCCCGTCCCGATTGGAAAAACTCCTTAGCAGGCAGCTCGAAACTCACAGCTCGAAACTCGTAGCTTGTAGTTTTACTTCGGTGTCTTCCGATACAACCACACGGCTACAAACATAAACACAATATTCGGTAGCCAGGCCGCCAGAAACGGGTGCAGGTTTCCCTTCGTGGCAAAGACCGTGGAAAACCGGTCGGAAATGATGAAAATGGCAGCGATGATGATCCCGAGGGCCAGGTGCATCCCGCTCCCTCCCCTGGTACGCCGGCTGGCGATTACGGCGCCGATCATCGTCAGCAAAAGTACCGTGGCCGAGACAGCGGTACGGCGGTACCATTCCACCTGCAGGGTATTGAGGCCTTCAGTGCCCCTTAACTGTTCCCGTTTGATATAGCGGTATAGCTCGGGGGAAGTGAGTTTATCCTTGAGGTATTCGTCTTTCCGGAGTTCCTCCGGTTTGAGATTCAGGTTCAGCACCATGGTATCATGGTTTATCAGCCGCTCCCCGATGCTGTCAATAAAGCGTTCAGCCGCCCGGTACAGTTTCCATTTCCGGAGCGTTGTATCCCATACAATGGATTCAGAGCGGATATTATACACCACTTTATTGTCCCGGATCCTGTCCAGGAAAAAGCCCCGGGCAAATTTGATACTGGTATCATAATCGCGGATACCGACAAAGGTATTGGTATCGGTACGCAGGTAAAAACAGCGGGCACAGTTCCCGAATGAGCGGTTCCGGGAAGGATCCTTACTGTCTATATACCTGCTCTGGAAATCAGCCTTGATGGCATTGGCCTTGGGAATCCAGAACCCATTGCCGACCCAGAGTAAAATGGCCAGGAACAATCCCCCGATAAAATAAGGCCTTAAAAAGCGGTTATAACTGGTGCCGCTGGCCAGGATGGCGATGATCTCCGAACGGGTAGCCATCCGGCTGGTAAAAAAGATCACGGCGATAAAAACAAACAGGGGGAAAAGCAGGCTCCATATCCAGGGCACAAACCCGAGATAGTATTTATTGATGATTTCTTTGGTACTGAATCCGGCGGTCACAAAATCATCCGCTTTTTCACTGCTGTCCACCGCCACGGCAATAACGGTAAAAAGCAACATACAGAAGATGAAGGTGACGAGGAATTTTTTCAGTATGTACCAGTCGAGTTTCTGCATGAATTTCTATTCTTAACAAAGGCCTCCTTCGCTGAAGCTATGGAGGCCGAAGCAAAAGTAACTAATTAACTGTTGAGGGTTTGTGAAAGCACGATCCTATAACTTTTGTTTCAACCGGGGAATCATTTCCTCTTTCCAGGACGCAAAATCACCCTGCTGAATATGTTTCCGGGCCTCGCCCACCAGCCATAAATAAAAGGCCAGGTTGTGCACACTGGCAATGGTAAGCCCCAGGATTTCTTTGGACTTCATCAGGTGACGCAGGTAGGATTTACTGTAAAAAGCGCTGATGCCGCAGTCAATGCCCTCATCAATGGGCGAAAAGTCAGATTCCCATTTCTTATTGTCAATATTAATGACCCCGTTGGAGGTAAAAAGCATCGCATTCCTCCCATTCCGGGTAGGCATCACGCAGTCAAACATATCCACCCCCATGCTGATACATTCGAGGATATTCCAGGGGGTACCCACCCCCATCAGGTAGCGGGGTTTGTTTTGCGGCAGATGATCACAACACCAGTCACAGATCTCGTACATCACCGGTTCAGGTTCCCCCACACTGAGTCCGCCGATGGCATTCCCATTGGCTTCTTTTGAAGCGATGTACTCACAGGACTGTTTTCGCAGGTCCCTGAAAGTGCCACCCTGAACGATGGGGAATAAATTCTGAGTATAGCCATACTTTGGTTCCGTTTCATTGAACCGGGTAAAGCAACGATCCAGCCAGCGATGCGTGAGTTCCATCGACTTTTTGGCATAGGTAAATTCACTGCCTCCCGGGGGACATTCATCAAAAGCCATAATAATATCCCCGCCAATACTGCGCTGGATATCCATCACATTTTCAGGGGCAAAAAGGTGGCGGCTGCCATCAATATGTGACTGGAAAGTCACCCCCTCTTCCTTGATCTTACGGGTGCCCGCCAGCGAAAAGACCTGGTAGCCCCCGCTATCCGTGAGAATGGGTCGTTCCCAGCCATTGAAGCGGTGTAAGCCACCTGCTTTCTCGAGCACTTCCAGTCCCGGGCGCAGGTATAAATGATAGGTATTACCCAGGATGATCTGGGCTTTTACCTCTGAAACCAGCTGTTGCTGGGTCACCGCTTTTACACTGCCCACCGTACCTACCGGCATAAAAATGGGAGTCAGTATCTCCCCGTGATCGGTGGTTATCTTTCCCGCCCTGGCTTTGCTGCCGGTATCGGTATGCTGAAGTTCAAATTGCAGTCCTGGCATGGCCGCAAGATAACCCGAAACTGTTTTCCACAACCTGTGAAATATATACGTGTGTTTAAAAACCGCAGGGCATTACCTTCGCCGCTATGCCACCAATTGCCTGGGAAGAAATTCTCTTTTATTTTTTTATTGCCCTGACCCTGATCCAGCTGTTTTATTACGGTTGGTATTTCAGCCGTGTGGCATTTTTTAAGCCGAAAGAAAAACTGCAATCACGCCAGCATCCTGTTTCCGTGATCATCTGCGCCCGGGACGAAGACGAGAACCTGGCCCGTAACCTGCCCGGGGTATTGGTACAGCAATACAACAGCAGCCATGAACTGGTGGTGGTGAATGACAATTCACTGGATGATTCCAAATACATCCTGCAGGAACTGAAGAAAACATTCAAGTCACTCAATGTGGTCGAACTGACCCAGGAAGCCAAACTGATCTCCGGTAAAAAATACCCCTTATCGATCGGTATCCGGGAAGCGAAATATGAAGTATTGCTGCTGACCGATGCGGACTGTGTACCCGCCAGTGAAAACTGGATACAGAAAATGCAGGAAGCCTATACCGACGGAATTGAAATTGTGTTGGGCTATGGTGCCTATCACCGCCGCCGTGGTTTGCTGAATAAACTGATCCGTTTTGAAACCTTCCATACGGCCCTTCAGTATCTGTCTTATGCATTGTCTGGCATTCCTTATATGGGTGTTGGCCGCAACCTGTCGTATAAAAAAGACCTGTTCCTGCGGAATAAAGGATTCTCTTCGATCAATCATATCCCCAGCGGGGATGATGACCTGTTCATCAATAAAGTGGCCACCAAAGAAAATACCGCGGTGGTTATTGATCCGGATGCCATTACCCGTTCGATTCCCAAAACCACCTGGGGTGGATGGTTAAAACAGAAATCCCGGCATTATACCACGGCCAAGTTTTACAAACCCAAACATAAATTCCTGCTGGGTTTGTATTTCGGTTCACAGTTCCTGTACTATCCGGCATTTGCCGCCGCCGCAATATTTTACGACTGGCGTTTTGTGCTGCCGGTATTTGGCCTGCGGCTGATCCTGCAGGGAATTGTTTTATTTAAATCCATGAAGAAAATGGGTGAAGGGGATCTCTGGCCCTGGTTTATTTTCCTCGATATGTGGATGTTCTTTTATTATCTCATCTTTGCACCGGCTTTGTGGCGTACCCCGAGAAGAAGCTGGAACTGAGCCCCGAAATCAATATGCAACACGCTGACATCCTCTATAAGTATTTCACGGAATTCACCCCGCAACAGCAGGAGCAATGGCAGAAGCTGGAGGGATTGTACAAAGAATGGAATGAAAAAATAAATGTCATCTCACGAAAGGACATTGACAGTTTGTATGAAAAACATGTCCTGCATTCCTTAAGTATAGCTGCTTCCTTTGAATTTGAACCGGGTATGGAGATCATCGATATTGGCACCGGTGGTGGTTTTCCCGGAATACCACTGGCCATCTTTTTCCCTGAAGTAAAATTTTTACTGGCCGACAGCATTGCAAAAAAACTGAAAGTAGTGGAAGCCGTGGCAGCAGGAATTGGGTTAACCAATATCAGCACGAGGCATACCCGGGCAGAAGAGATCAGGAACCAGAAATTCGATTTCGCAGTATCGAGAGCAGTGGCCCCTTTGAAAGATCTCTGGACCTGGGCAAGGCCCCTGCTTAAGACAAAACCTCAATCCCCAGGAGCTGAACATAAACCAGGTTTAATATGTCTGAAAGGCGGCGACCTGGCTAAAGAAATACAGGAAAGTGGTACCAGGCCACACATGATAGAAATAACTGAATTGTTTCCGGAAGAATTTTTCAGGGAAAAATACCTGCTCTATGTTCCCCGGTAAAATATACCATTAAGCGGTAAAATATACCACTATGTGGTATTGTCTGCTATCAATAAATTGATGAACTTTAAAGCATGAGGCCAATCACCGTTTTCATAGTTGACGATAATAAAGAGCTCAGAAATGCCCTCGAAGAGATTGTTTCCATGTCGGAAGGCTACCGGTGTATTGGAACGGCCAGTTCTGCAGAAGAAGCAGTAGACCGGATACCCATCATCAGACCGGATGTGGTATTAATGGATATCAACCTCGGCACTGAAGAAAGCGGTATAGATGTGGTGCGTACGCTGAAACCCCGCATACCTGATACCAACTTTATGATCTGTACCGTGTATGAAGAAGATGAAAAAATATTTGAGGCACTGAGTGCGGGTGCAAGCGGATACATATTGAAAAAAACACCTCCTGGCCGTATGCTGGAAGCCATCCGTGAATTGTATGAAGGTGGTGCCCCGATGAGCAGCCAGATCGCCCGTAAAGTAGTCGCTGCTTTCCAACAGCAGCAAAGCCAGCATACCATCAACGACTCAGAAAAACTGCATGAACTGACTGCCCGGGAAATGGAGATACTTGAATTACTCTCCAAAGGCCTGATGTATAAAGAAATAGCCTCTCAGACCTTCCTGAGTCCTGAAACAGTCCGTAAACATGTATACCATATTTACGAAAAATTACACGTGACCAACCGGGTGGCCGCCGTGAATAAGTTCTACGGCAGGTAATATTTGCGGGTTTTTGCGGGCAAATTTCAAAAAAAGGATAAAAAATACCACAAAAGTGGTATTTGTGGGTATTTAGGGTCGTGGTACATTTGAGTCATCAAGATATTTACAAGAACCCTTAACCTTAAACTTATCCTATTTGCCTATATAGGGCCTTGATTCAAACCATTGACAAAGCCCCTGCTTTTCAGCAGGGGCTTTACTTTTATTAAATTTCAGCCTTCTATATTACCACTTCAGTTCCAGCTTATTATTTTTCCGGTCAAGATCCGCCATCCGCAATGATGGATCAATTTCCACTACGGTGAAATCAGTCAGTTTGCGACTGGTTTCAATGGTATAAGTAGCGCTGGTCCATTTCCAGGGTGCATAGACCATGCGTGGAACGGCAGGGTCTTCCACGGGCTTACTGCCATACATCAGGTTCAGTGGAACATAATGCAATTCCTTTGTTCCATCCTTAAAACTGATCAGCAGATCAACAGGCATGGGCATCAGGCCAATCCGGTTGAGCCTTACTTTGGTCTTCCCCCCCTCTTCCCAGAGGCTGTCAATACTGTAATCGATCGTCTTGGTGGAGTTCACCCAGTATTCCTTGTACCAGTCCAGTTTCATATCACTTACCTTCTCTGCAATACGGATAAAGTCGGCCGCATTGGGATGTTTGAATTTCCATTGGTTATAATACTCGATCAGGATCTTATCCCGCAACGGTGCACCGGTGATATACCCCAGCTGCTCCAGGAATACAGCCCCTTTGGAATATACGGCCGCGCCGTAAGCCCCATTGGTATTATAATGATCCGCATGGGTGGTCAGGGGCTCCTCCTTGCCGCTCCTGGCCAGCGCCTGGTATCCGCGGTAATTGCCTTCAAAAGCAAAGCCCTTATTGTCTTCCAGGTAAGCTGTCACCAGGTCTTCCGCATACGATGTAAAGCCCTCGTCCATCCAGCCATACAGTGATTCATTGGTACCCAGGATCCCATAATACCAGTTGTGCAGCCATTCGTGCAGCCAGGCACCCGGACCGATCAGGAGGGTGGCCATCGGGTATTCCATACCACCATCACCCCCATGCACAAACGAAAATTGCTTATAGGGATAGGCACCGAATTTCTTTTCAATAAAAGGCAACGCTTTCTGTGCATCCACCAGTACCTTTTCCCACTCCGCAGCCGGCGCATTGCTCACTTTGTACAGGAGGTGAAAAGTCAGGCTGTCCCGGATTTTCACTGATTTATGGATAAACTCCGGATCGGCGGCCCACATAAAATCATGCACATTGGGGGCCAGGAAACGCCAGGTGAGTTTATCCCCTGCCTGACGTACCACTTTCGCTCCTGCTGCTTCATATCCATATCCTACCTGATTGGGATTTTGCAAATAACCGGTACCCCCGAGGATATAGCTTTTATCAATGCTGATACTTACATCAAAATCACCCCAGATCCCATAAAATTCACGGGCCACATACGGGGTGGGATGCCATCCTTCATAATCATATTCACAGAGTTTGGGGTACCACTGGCTCATGGAGTACCGCACTTTGCTCGAGGGGTTATCGCGGCCACTGCGACGGATCTGAAGGGGCACCTGGGCCTGGAATTCCATATCAAACACCACTTTGGATTTTGGGGCGATAGGTTTATCCAGTTTTACTTCCAGGATGGTCTCATCCATGACAAAATTCTGCGGACGGCCATTCATTTTCAGGGAAATGATTTTCTGATAACCAATCTCATCGGGTTTCAGTTTTTGTATCCGATCCCTCACCCGCATATCCCAGTCGGCCCCGCGGCCCGAAGTAATTGTTCCCTGCCGGCGACTACGGGTATCCATCATACTCCCGGGCTGAAAAGCATTGAAGTAAAGATGATAAAACACCCGGGTCAGTGTATCCGGTGAATTGTTCCAGTATTCGAGTTTTTGTTTACCGGTAAACTGGTTGGTCTGTACGTTCATGTCAATATTCATGACATATTTCACCCGTTGCTGCCAGCGGTCGGGTTGGGCAAAAGCCGATGAAGCAACAGATACCATCAGTAAAAAGAAAAAAATCTTCCTGCTCATTTGTTGAAATTTCTGTTTAGACGTTAAATATCGGGAAAAGCCCTGTTCATAAATAGTGAAAATGACCAGCGGCGGGGTATTATTCTTTCCCCTGGACGACAATCACGATCTCCCCTTTTACGGTCTTCTCTTTAAAATAGTCAGCCACTTCCTGCAGGCCACCTCTTTTATTTTCTTCAAATAGTTTGGTGAGTTCCCGGCTTACACAACATAAGCGGTCCGGGCCGAAATAAACCGCCATTTCTTCCAGGGTCTTCACCAGCCGTATCGGGGATTCATAGAAAATCATGGTGCGTTCTTCTCCGGCCAGTTGTTTCATCAGTGTTTGCCTTCCTTTTTTCAGCGGAAGAAAACCTTCAAAGCAAAAACGATTCGTCGGGATTCCGCTATTGACCAGGGCAGGTACAAAAGCAGTGGCGCCGGGTAAGGATTCCACTTTTACCCCGGCCTTGATACATTCCCTTACCAGCAGGAAAGCGGGATCGGAAATACCGGGAGTTCCGGCATCAGTTACGATGGCCATCTTCTTCCCTTCCAGCAACTGGCTGACCAGGTGGTGCAGCACTTTATGTTCATTGTGCTGGTGATAAGGCGACAAGGGCTTACTGATCTGGTAATGATTGAGCAGGTGGGAACTGGTGCGGGTATCTTCCGCTAAAATAAGGTCCACTTCCTTCAGTACTTCGAGTGCACGAAGCGTGATGTCTTTAAGATTGCCGATGGGGGTGGGAACGAGGAATAACAAGTTGGTGGGGTTGATGAATTTACAGGTTGAAAGGTTGAAAGGTTAACAAGTTGACAGGCAAGTATTCTTAGAACGTCCTTGTTAACTTTTCAACTTATAAACTAGTCAACTACTATCTCGAAATATTCCATCACCGCATTACTCAGCAGTTTCTTACTGGCTTCTTCGGCGATCGCTTTGGCTTTATCTGCTGAATCTGCATTTACCTGCAGGGTGATATGTTTACCCACCCGTACATCTTCCACACCGGCCAGTCCGAGGTTTTCTAATCCGCCCAAAACGGCCTTGCCCTGCGGGTCCAGTAATTCTTTCAGAGGCATCACTTTTATCTGTACAGTATAGGTCATGCTATTTTATTTTTGAAGAGCAAAGATAAGAGAACATAGGCCAAAATGATGACCGGAACCGCCAGCCATTTCAGCAGGACAATGGCAATCACCGCCACGCCCAGCAGGAGGTATTTGGGCAGGTTATTTTTTACCGTGTAATCTTTAAACTTCATGGCCATGAGGGGCAGCGTGGATACCTGCAGCCAGGAAAGCAACACGACCAGCCCGTATAAGAACCATTTATTCAGCAGCAGATCAATGACCCACTGTTCATTGCTGTAAAAATAAATCATCGGGAGAGAGGCCACCAGTAATCCAACTGCGGGAACCGGCATTCCTTTAAAATGATAGGTTTGGGTGCTGTCGAGGTTAAAACGGGCCAGTCGCCAGGCTGCCGCACAGGGAATGATAAAGGCCGGGACCAGCCAGATCAGCCCTGTTTCCACCCCGGCCGGTTCCTTGGCAAAACTCAGCCGCAGAAACTGGTAAATGATCATTCCGGGTGCCACTCCAAAACTCACCACATCAGCCAGTGAATCCAGTTGTTTGCCCATGTCTGAAGTCGCGTTGAAAAGCCTCGCCACAAATCCGTCCAGGAAATCGATCACGGCGGCAATCCCGATAAACAAAGAAGCCATCCAGATTTTCTCCGGGACATCCAGCAACTCTGTTCCTTCGGCATTTACATTGATTATAATCCCGTTCTGCAGCACGGCTACAATGGCCAGGCAGCCAAATAATAGGTTGAGAAGGGTAAAAAGGTTAGGTATCTGTTTCATAGTATGTCAACAGTCCACTGTCGACAGTCCACAGCAGACTGTCTCCTAATGAACTTAATCTTTTAAAGTGTTGATTAATGCCTGGACCATTTTTACCAGGTTTTCGATACTGCTATATAAAAAAGTAAACTTGTCTTCATCTACATAACCTCTTCTTTTCGCCAAATATAAGCAACCTACTACTTCGAGAGCGGAGCGGTTTGCTATTGACAAAAAACGCTTAAACTCGGCATTACTCAATCCGGTTGACCCTTCCACTATGTTCAACGAAACAGAATTGGCTGCTCTCCTGATCTGGCTTGACAAGGAATAGAGTTCATATTTCGGAAAAGATTGTGCTAACAGATCAACCTCATCCGCTAACTCCAGCGACAATTTCCAGACTTTTAATTTTTCAAACTTGAAAGCCATTTTCTGCTTTAATTCTGTTACCGTGGACTGTGGTCCGTGGACTGTCGTCCCTTGCCGGATTTCTATTTCTTCATCAATGCCTCTATATCCTCGACAGTAATCGGAATATTCTTCATCAGATCCACACTGCCATTGCGGGTGATCCAGAAATTATTCTCGATGCGTACGCCCATCTGCTCTTCTTCAATATAAATTCCGGGTTCAATGGTAAAGACCATACCGGCTTTTACCGGTTCCGTCTTGGTGCCCAGGTCATGCACATCCACGCCCAGGTGGTGAGAAATGCCATGGTACAGGTATTTACGGTAAGCCCTGTTTTCCGGGTCTTCATTCTTCACATCGGATTTTTTAAGTAACCCGATTTTCAGGAACTGTTGCGTCGCTTCCTCTCCTACCTTATCCGTATAGTCAACAATGGTGATCCCGGGTTTTAAAATACTGCGGCAGTAATTGTGAATATTCAGGCAGGCATTGTAAACAGTCTTCTGGCGACGGGTGAATTTGCCGTTGACCGGTACGGTACGGGTAAGGTCGGCACAATAACCACCATACTCTGCTCCGAAATCCATCAGGATCAGTTCGCCATCCTTACACTCTTCACTGTTGCTCACATAGTGCAGCGTACGGGCACGGTCACCACTGGCGATAATGCTGCCATAGGCCGGACCAGTGGCCCGCTGACTCAGGAAGGAATGAAAGATCTCTGCTTCGATCTCATACTCCATCACCCCCGGCTTTATAAATTTTAATAAGCGGCGGAAAGTAACATCGGTTATATCCATGGCTTTCTGCATCACTTCCACTTCCAATGCCGTTTTAATAGCCCGGAGTTCTTTCATGATTTTCGCAGCACGGAGGAAATTATGCAACGGGTAACGGCTCTTCATTTCATCAATAAACCGGTAATCGCGGGAACGTACCAGGCTGGCCTTGCGGTCATTCTCATTGCTGTCGAGATATACATTATCGGCCAGGTGAATCCAGGGTTGTAACAAACCGTCAATGGAATCCAGCCATACTATTGTTTTAATACCACTCGTTTCCTGGGCTTCTTTCACGCGCAGGCGTTTGCCATCCCATTTTTCCTTCAGCTCGTTGGGACGAACCAGCACCAGTACTTCGCGGTATTTCGGATCCGGGTTATCAGGAAACAGGATCACCATACTGTCTTCCTGGGTTACCCCGCTGAGCCAGAATAAATCACTGTTTTGTTTAAAAGAGTAGATCGCATCCCCATTGCTGGGGACTTCATCATTACTGACGAAAATGGCAATCGAGTTTTTTTGCATCTGGCGAACAAAGCGTTGCCTGTTCTGAACAAAAATTTCCGGGTTTAATGGCAGGTATTTCATATCAGTTGATTAAGGAATAATTGATTCAGTTGAATAATGGGGCTAAAGATAGCACCCTATCCATTTATGTCCTTGACTTTCATCACAAAACAGGGCCAGGTGCAAAAAATGGAGAAAATTCAAGCCACAGAAAGGGTTTTTTGAAATCTTTAAACACAAGCCGCTGAAAATGAATGATTTTCAATAAAAACAGGCAAAAATTCAGTCCTTTTTAATGTGTCAAACTAACACTTGTATGTAAAATCTTAGCTTTTGGTATTACCTTTGTCGCTTCACCAAATGACCTTGAAACACATGTCAGTACCAACGATTGCTATCCCGACCCAGCACCTGTTGAAAATCGGCCTCCGTAACACAGAAACCATCCATTACCAGCTTAGTCCCGAAGAACTGATCCAGGATACCCTTCGTATCGGTGAAGGCGTGCTGAATGATACCGGCGCCCTGGTGATCCAGACCGGTGAATTTACCGGCCGCTCCCCTAAAGACAAGTTCACCGTAAAAGATGAAACCACGGCCGGCAGTGTTCATTGGAACGATTTTAATATTCCGCTCGAACCGAAATATTTTGATATCATCTTCGATAAGATCACTTCTTATATCAACCAGCTTCCTGAAATATGGATCCGCGACTGTTATGCCTGTGCTGATCCCCGTTTCCGGCTCAATGTGCGGGTGGTTAATGAAAAGCCCTGGATTAATCTCTTTGCCTATAATATGTTTCTCCGGCCCACCGAAGAAGAACTGGATACATTCAAACCCGACTGGCATGTGATTTCTGCCCCGGGATTAAAACTGGATCCGTCAGTATGCGGCACCCGCCAGCATAACGCAGCGGTGGTTTCTTTCAAACATAAAATGATCCTGATTGCCGGTACTGGTTATACCGGTGAAACCAAGAAAGGCATCTTCACCATCCTCAATTATATTTTACCTCATGAGAAAGATGTATTGAGCATGCACTGCAGTGCCAATATGGGGGAAGATGGCGATACCGCGATTTTCTTTGGATTAAGCGGAACAGGCAAAACCACGTTGAGCGCTGACCCCAACCGCAAACTGATCGGGGATGATGAGCATGCCTGGACCAATGACAATATTTTCAATTTTGAAGGTGGCTGTTATGCCAAGACCATCAACCTCACTGAAGAAAAGGAACCCGAGATTTTCAATGCGATCCGTCCAGGTGCTTTAGTGGAGAATACGGTATTCTTTGAAGGTACGAACCGGATCAATTTTGACGATGGTTCCGTAACTGAAAACACCCGGGTCTCCTACCCCCTGCCTTTTATCAGCAACGCGCAGGAGCCCTCCATAGGTGGCTTACCAAAAAATATTTTCTTCCTGACCTGTGATGCTTTTGGGGTATTGCCCCCGGTATCAAAACTCAGTCCGGGACAGGCCATGTACCAGTTCATCTCCGGCTATACCGCAAAAGTTGCCGGCACCGAAGCCGGGGTGACAGAACCAAAGCCAACTTTCAGTGCCTGTTTTGGAGCCCCCTTCCTGCCCCTGCATCCGGGTAAATATGCCGCTATGCTGGGGAAAAAAATGCAGGAGAATAAAGTAAATGTATGGATGATCAATACCGGCTGGACCGGTGGCCCTTATGGTACCGGCAGCCGTATGAAACTGAAATATACCCGCGCCATGATCACCGCCGCCCTGGAAGGCAAACTGAATGAATCCGCTTTTGTCAATGATCCCATTTTCGGAATGGCTGTTCCGGTCAGTTGCCCGGATGTTCCTGCTGAACTTTTACAACCCCGGAATACATGGGCCGATAAAAATGCCTATGATGAAAAAGCAAAATACCTGGCCGGGTTATTTATAAAGAATTTTGAAAAATATAAAGACGGGGTCAGCGAAGAAATACTTTCCGCCGCACCAAGGGGATAAGTACGAAATTATAACGTAAAACGAGGAACGGATGGTTATTTTAGATCAATAATCTTAGAAGTGGTTGTTGACTCCGGACCTGCCTTTGCCGGCAGGCAGGCTACTAACTACCGACTCCCGACTAATTTCAGGAGGGGCTGTTGACCTGCCTACCGGCAGGCAGGCTACTAACTACCGACTACTAACTACTAACTGATTTTCCCTGGACGGTTGTTTGCCATAGTCCCGGCACCCTAAGGTTCCGGGATTTTTCTTTTATTTAACGGCGGGGCATGCAGCGGTTAAAATTTTTCTGCCCTCTTTTCGTTCAATGATTATGCTGAACCGGTTTATTCTGCTGATATCTTTTATACTGGCTATTCCTGTAGTACAGGCCCAGGATCCGGGGGAAGACCTGCTGACCTGGAATGCCGCCCGTAAACTTACCTGGAGTGATTACAAGGCTAACCCGAACCCGAACAGTGATGCCTCGGCCACGACCAGAACCTACCTGGCGATCGATTACCATATCTCAACCGATAATTTCAGTTATACCATCCGGTCTGCGTTTTCCCGCAGTTATTCCTGGGGCCGGGATAAAACGGAATATATCCTGAGTCATGAACAGGGCCATTTTGATTTAGCGGAAGTGTATGCCCGCAAACTCCATCAGCGGATGAGTGCCTACCGCTTTGATAAAAGAACTTTTCAGAAAGATCTTAAAAAAATATATGATGAAGTGGCGGCCGAAAAAGCAGCCATCCAGGAGCAGTATGACCGGGAGACCCGCCACAGCATTGACCAGGAAAAACAGGCAGAATGGCTGAAGAAAATCGCCCGGATGCTGGAAGAACTGAAAGCGTACGCAGATTATTAAAGATCCCGCAACAGGTCATTCCCCAAAGCCGCTTTATACCGTGTCAGCAATTGCAGCAGAGGTTCTATATCTGATTCCCGGATACTGATAACAGATCCCGGTACCGGTGCCTGGAATTGCTTATACCGACGGTATATTGTTACTTCCCATCGCCGCTGGTTATTGGGCCGGTTAGCCGCTACGATTTCAGTCAGACCACTGCTGACATACCTGAATTCCAGTAACCCGGTAAGTTTATTCGAATAATTGATCTTGCTCACCGTATCCAGTATGCGGATTAACGGGTTGAGTTCATCCACATCCAGCTGGGTATTGCTGGCGGAAAAAACACCATTATTGAACAAGGATCCGGGTAAAAAACAAAGCCCTCTTTTCTTTTCCCCGGTATTCAGGTCTGTGGCGGTCAGGCTTCCCACTTCCACGGATCCCAGGGTGCAGATCCGGTAAGAAGCAATATGCGCCATTCGTCCGGGTTCCATCAGGAATTGCTGAAACCGGGAATGTCCGTAGCTGCTGTCTGTCTGTGCCAATATTGAAAAAGGCAGCAGCATAAAAAAAACCTGCAGTGCTTTCATAATAGAATTTACTGCAAGTTATTTTTCAAAAACTTTATTTGCTGTTAAAACAGCCCGTATAGCTCGGCATCCACTTTACGGATGATCTCCCCGAAATCCTCATCTCTTTCAGCAAACTTGTTCTTGTCCACATCAATCACCAGGAGTTTGCCTTCTTTATAATCGCCGATCCATTTATTATAAAACTCATTCAGTTTTTTCAGGTAATCCAGGCGGATATTCTCTTCATACTCACGGCCTCTTTTCTGAATCTGTCCTACCAGGGTAGGTACAGAGGCATTCAGGTAGATCAGCAGGTCGGGTGGTTGTACCAGGGTTTTCAGGGTCTGGAAGAAATTATAATAGTTATCAAAATCCCTTTTACTCATCAGTCCCATTTCATGCAGATTGGGGGCGAAGATGTTCGCATCCTCATAGATGGTACGGTCCTGGATCACTGTTTCTGTTCCTTTCTGTATTTCCACCAGCTGGCGCAGGCGGCTGTTGAGGAAGAAAATCTGCAGGTTAAAACTCCAGCGGGGCATATCCTCATAAAAATCCATGAGGTAGGGATTATGGTCCACGTCTTCAAAGTTGGGGATCCATTTGTAGTGCTTGCTCAGCATTTCGGTAAGGGTGGTTTTGCCCGCGCCGATATTACCCGCAATAGCGATGTGTTTTGGTTTCTTAGCTTTTGCCATAACTGCTTAAATTCCGAATTCGAAATAATAAATCCCCAAGGGGGGCTTCAAAGTAAGCCCTTTTTTGGACTTTGGGATTTGTGCTTCCTTGTTTTTTAAAAATAATTCAATCCAATCGCCTCCCGTACCAGTTCCATGGTGGCGCGGGCGCTTTTGCGGGCTTTTTCGGCCCCCATTTCCAT
>CAZFLL010000062.1:0-24275 GCA_964519865.1 uncultured Chitinophaga sp.
ATCCTGCACCAGAAAAGGGTAAAACGATTCAACGATAAGATTCAGGAAATGGAGAAAGCGCAGCAACGCTTATTGCTGAATGCCTCCATCAAGCTCCAGGAAGAAGAACGACAGCGGCTGGCCGCCGATCTGCATGATGATGCCGGTCCCCTGCTGGCCACCGCGCGGCTTTACCTCAATGAAAATCTCGTCAACCAGGACAAAGCCACCCAGCTCCAGTCTATCTTCCAGGCCCGTCAGATCATCGATGATACCATTCAGCTTGTACGGAATATCAGCCATAGCCTGATGCCCCCCACCCTCAAGAATTTTGGCCTCGAATCGGCTATTAACGATCTCTTCCAGAAGATCAGCGGCTCAGGCACCATCAATGCCAGCAGCCGCTTCCACGAATACAAGGACCGCCTGAAGGAAGAAAAAGAACTGATCATCTTCCGTGTAGTGCAGGAACTGATCAATAATATCCTTAAACACAGTAATTCCAGTTTTATCCACCTTACCCAGAATGTACATGCCGGCAAGTTTTACCTGCGCATCCACCATGATGGCCGTGGACTGGTACAGGCCGATTTTGAAAAACTGAACAAGAGTAACGTTGGACTCGGACTGAAGAATATCACCAGCCGTCTGCGGGTGGTGGATGGGAATATCAATTTCGAAAAGGATATTTCCCAGACCTATTACAAAGTCACCATCGAACTCCCCAAAGATGAACCCTACGAATAAGCACAGTCGTATGGTTTATAGGTCAATATTTGTTATTTTTACGCATTATCTGATATATGGGAACCATCAAGGTAGCGATAGCTGACGATCATAAGATCTTCCGGAAAGGAGTCATTCTTTCCCTGCGCCCATATTCCAATATTAAATTTGTCCAGGAAGCTGAAAACGGGGAAGACCTTTTAAATGGTCTGGCCGCTTCAGAACCCGATGTGATCCTGATGGACCTTCGTATGCCCGGCAAGGACGGCATCGAAGCCACCAAGGCGGTCAGTAAGCAATTTCCGCAGATAAAAGTGCTGATCCTGAGTATGTATGAGGATGAGCGATTTGTCTACCACCTGATGGAAAACGGGGCCAATGGCTATTTATTGAAAAGCGCTGAACCCCAGGAAATCCGCCGGGCGATCATGGAGGTGTCAGAAAAAGGCTACTACCTGAATAATTTCGTGAACCGGATCCTCCTCAAAAAATCACATTCCCGGCAGAAAGTGGTGCCTTCGCTGAACAGCGAGATCACCCTCAGTGATAAGGAAAAAGATGTACTCCGCTTTATCTGTATGGAATTCACCGCGGCAGAGATCGCCCAGAAGATGGAAATCAGTCCCCGGACCGTGGAAGCCATCAAGGACCGCCTTATGGAGCGTTTTGGGAGTAAGAACACAGCCGGCCTTGTCTTCTTTGCCGTGAAGAATAACCTGATAGAATAAGCCAGGATCGCTTTTAAAACACGATCTCCGGAATCTCCCCTTCCACCAGCAGTTTACCCGCTGTTTTAGCCTTTATTTCATCCACAGACACACCGGGTGCCCGTTCCAGCAATTTAAACCCATCTGGGGTAATATCCAGTACCGCCAGGTCAGACACGACCTTTTTCACACAACCCACCCCTGTCAACGGCAGTCCACAGGCCGGCAATAACTTGGATTCTCCTTTGGGATTGGTATGCATCATGGCCACAATAATATTCCGGGCACTGGCCACCAGGTCCATGGCACCGCCCATACCCTTTACCATTTTCCCGGGGATCTTCCAGTTGGCGATATCCCCTTTTTCACTGACCTCCATGGCGCCTAATACAGTCAGGTCCACTTTCCCCGCGCGTATCATTCCAAAGCTCATCGCTGAATCAAAAAACACCGAACCGGGTACCGTGGTAATAGTTTGTTTACCGGCATTGATCAGGTCCGGATCCTCTTCGCCTTCAAACGGGAAAGGACCCATGCCCAGCAACCCGTTTTCACTTTGCAATACCACATTTATTCCGGCCGGGATATAATTGGCCACCAGGGTGGGAATCCCGATTCCCAGGTTTACATAATACCCGTCCTGCAATTCACGGGCGATCCGTTGTGCAATCTGTTCTTTTGTCAATGCCATGTTGTACACTTGATGATGAATGAAATGATACCGGCTTCACTCAGCCTTTCTTCCTGATGGTCCGTTGCTCAATCCGTTTTTCATAGCCACTGCCTTTGAATATACGGTGTACATATATCCCGGGCGTATGGATATGATCCGGATCGAGTTCCCCGGCAGGCACCAGTTCCTCCACTTCCGCAATGGTGATCCGGCCGGCCATGGCCATCAGGGGATTGAAATTGCGGGCGGTTTCTTTATAAACAAGATTGCCTTCAGTATCCCCCTTCCAGGCTTTCACGATCGCGAAACCGGCTTCAAAAGCCATTTCCATCAGGTATTCCTTCCCGTTAAAAACCCTGCTTTCTTTCCCAATGGCTACTTCAGTTCCCACCCCGGCTGGGGTGAATACAGCAGGCATACCATAGCCGGCTGCCAGGCAACGGGTAGCCAGGGTGCCCTGCGGAATCAGTTCCACTTCCAGTTCACCGCTGAGTAATTGCCGTTCAAACTCTGCATTCTCCCCGACATAGGAGGAAATCATTTTCTTCACCTGCTTTTGCTTCAGCATAAGGCCGATCCCGAAATCATCCACCCCCGCATTATTGGAAATACAGGTCAGCTGGTTCACCCCTTTCTGCACCAGGGCCCTGATACAGTTTTCCGGAATACCGCATAAACCAAAACCACCCAGCATCAGCGTGGCGCCATGGGGTATATCGCGGATGGCTTCTTCAGCCCCGCTTACCACTTTATTCATAGTTGACTATTAGGAAGTAAAAATAAGAAACTGGACTGAAACACAACCGAACGTTCATTCTTCTTTCTTGCCGGATAATTTCCCTTTAATAACAGTGTCAGCCTGCATCGGCATTTTAGTGGGCTTGCTGACCGGCAGGCTGTCCTTGCGGCGACTGAGTGAATCCATCAGGTCTTTCAGTTCGATGGGTTGTGAACGGTAGTACTTGAAACTTTCCCTGAAATCCTCCTGGGAAATCTTATGCATTTTTAAAATCCGGGTATACAGCTGAATTCCCTGTTTCTTTTTGTCCAGGGCCGTGTCTTTAATCACCATATAGTTGTTGATAAACAAATCGGCCCGCATCATGTCCCAGAGCACATCTTCCATTTTATCACGGGCAATCAGGTGTGCAGGTGCCCCTGCTTTATCACTGCAGGAATACACCAGCAGTATACTGCCTATCAGCATTACCAGGATCCCTTTCCTCATTTCAGTTCTTTATACAGGTTTGAATTGGTCACATCCAGGCGGGTCAGGAGTTCTCTCGCCCGGCTTTTCTGTTCGCCGGTGGCTTTACTGAATATCTTCACCAGTTCATTGCCCTTTCCCTGGAAAAAAAGCTGCATGATCATGGAATTCGGGTTTTCTGTATTGATGGTATTCAGAAAATTCAGGCTGTTAATGATCCCGCTGCGTCCGGCTTCCTCATTTTCAAAAAACACATCGATCCCTGAACGGTAATAGGAAAAGAGCACATCATGCATGAGGGTGAAACGGCTGTTATTCATATTTTCAGCCAGCCAGTACCGGTTACGCAGGCTTTCAAATGATTTCCACCCGGTAATTTCACCGCTTTCAGGTGCATTGGTTACAATGTTCCAGGCTTTCTGGAAATACAGGTCACCCCCCCTGAGTGAATAGGAATCATAATCAAACCCAAGAATGATATTAACATAATAAGCCAGTATGGCGGTCAGGTTTCCTGCCAGCGGATCATTGCCCTGTATCCTGTTTTCATTGAATTCGATTGGCTGAAACTCCTGGTATTTGAATACAATATTTTCATCCTGGAAATTCAGCATAGGACAATCATAAGTCGTATTGTATGCCGGGCGGGCAGCCTGTACCGTCATTTTTCCTTCAAATACATTATTTCCCATATCACGTTCAATAGTGATCAGGAAACTGCACTGGATTTTTTCAGAAGGCTGGAACACATCATTGGTCCATTTCCGTGTATTCAGGAAATTGGTGAGTCCGGACTGCAAGGTGTTGAATATTCTTTTATCGACCTGTGTGCTCACTTTACTGGTTAGTACAGACAAACGGGCCTGTATTTCCTGGGCCGGGCTATTAAAGGCCAGCAGCAGAATAAAGGAAGCAAACACTGATTTTCTAAACATAGTACAGTTGGATTATAGTGTCAACGATATCAGCGGCCACGGCCTGTTTCGATTTTGTATCAAAATTAAATACATGTCCGCCCCGGGCAAACAAGGTCACTTTATTGGTATCTGTTCCAAAACCGGCACCCGGATCAGCCAGCGAATTCAGGACAATCAGGTCGGCATTTTTATTTTCCAGTTTTTCCCGGGCAAAAGCTTCTTCATTATTGGTCTCCAGGGCAAATCCTGCCAGTACCTGGTTTTTTCTTTTCAACTCCCCGAGGCTTTTCAGGATATCTTTTGTCTTTTTCAGTTCAAGCGGCAGACTTTCCCCGGTTTTCTTTATTTTTTCCGTGGCGGTATGTACCGGTGTATAATCGGCTACTGCAGCAGCCATAACAGTAATATCGGCTTCCGGAAAAGAGGCCATACAAGCCTGGTACATCTGTTCCGCCGTGGTTACCTTCTTTATTACTACTCCCGGTAATGATACATCGGATTTTACGGGTCCAAGAACGAGGGTGACTTCTGCTCCCCGGGCCTGTAATTCCCTGGCAATAGCTATTCCCATTTTACCGGATGAATGGTTGCCAATAAAACGCACCGGGTCGATGGGTTCGTATGTGGGGCCGGCAGATACCAGTGCTTTTTTCCCTGTTAAAGAACCGGTAGAAAAAAAATGTTCCTGCAGGTATTCCATGATTTGTGAGGGCTCTGCCATCCGTCCCTCTCCTGTTAAACCGCTGGCCAGTTCACCGGAACCAACCGGGATAATATAATTTCCAAAAGATTGCAATTTGTCCAGGTTGGCTTTTGTTGATGGGTGATGCCACATATCCTCATCCATGGCCGGTGCCATTACCACGGGACAGGTTGCGGAAAGATAAACGGTCAGCAACAGGTTATCGCAAAGACCATGGGCCATCTTAGCCAGGGTATTGCAACTGAGCGGGGCCACCAGCAATACATCGGCCCAGCGGCCGAGCATGACATGATTGGACCAGCTTTGTTCATCAAACAGGTCAACCAGCACCGGATTGTGGCTCAGGGTGGACAGGGTCAGGGGAGTGACGAACCCCGCTGCAGCAGGAGTCATGATGACCCTGACTTCTGCACCGGCCTTCACCAGTTCCCGGACCAGTAATACGGATTTATAAGCCGCAATACTGCCGGTAATACCGACCATTATTTTTTTACCCCTGAACATAGCTGGTCAAAAATACCATTTACTTATAAAAGGACATAACCCGTGTTGCAAATAGCTGTTAAATAAAAAAGCGGCAACCAGGTGCCGCTTTCTATAGTAAGGTTGTGTTTAATCAGCTAAACAGTTCATCATCCCCTTTACGGAAGTATACTTTGTCATCCATAAACTCCTGGGTAGCCAGCAGGGCGGGATTGGGCATTCTTTCGTAGGCCCTTGAAATCTCGATCTGCTCCTTGTTTTCATGGATCTCTTCCAGGCTGTCTGTATGGCTGGCAAACTCTTCCAGTTTATTGTGCAGCTCCTCTTTCAGGGAAATATTGATCTGGTTGGCTCTTTTACCAACAATAGCAATAGACTCATAGAGGTTGCCGGTTTTGGCTTTGATGTCATCAAGATTGCGGGTTTCCACATTGTTGGTGATACCTGCGCTAAGCTGGCGTCTTAGTTTGCTCATTATTCAGAATTTTAATGTTTGACTGTGATAAATTTAAAAAACTTTCGGCTTCTTTTTTCAGTTTACTGTCCGGAAAACGGTCAGTAAATTCAAAACATTCATTTATTACCTGTTCGAAACGCTCCACTTTCTTTTCTTCCACACTCATTTCCGCGTATTTGTAATAGGACTTAATGATCATCAGTTTGTACTCATCGCCTTTCATTGACTCCGGGTAGTCATTCAGCAGGGCGGCAAAAGCCACACCGGCTGCCCGGTACTGCCCGAGGTCATAATAGAGCTGGGCACTTTTAAAATCCTTTGTCTCCATTTTAGCCCTGCACAGGTCAATGATCTCATTCGCTTCCTTGATCCTGGCTGAACCCGGGTGCGTATTAATAAACGTCTGCATCATTCCCATAGCCTTAATGGTATTGGTCTGATCCAGTTCGGCTTTGGGAGATTGCTTATAGTATGAATATGCCCTCATATAATCCATCTCTTCGGCCTTGGGACTGTTCGGGAAAATCTCCAGGAAGCTTTTGAATAAATTTTCTGCATTCATATAGTCTTCCAGGTTATAAGCACAATACGCGTATTTATAATAGATATCCTGGAATACAGGGGTCGTTTTATAATACGGCATAATATCCTCATATACCTGCTGAGCCTTGGTATACTGCTTCTTTGCATAAAACTGTTCCGCCATCCGCAGTTTATATGCCGGGTCGGGGTTTTTCAGCAATTTGGTCATGCTTTTCCCGCAACCGGCCAGGATAACCAGCGCTGCAAGGCCAGCAAAAAAAATGGAAAGAAGCCCTTTACGGCTGCTTACACGGTTTTCGGAGTAAATCATAAAGGAGTGCAAAGTTAACTGTTAGCGGCAAAACTTACACAAAAAAGATCCACCGCCAAAAAAGCCGCGTTAAGGTTAATATAAAGCTGTAACTGAGCCGTTTAGGGGCCAGAACAAAAAGAACCCTCCCGGAAAAATCCGGGAGGGTGTATATAAGCAAAAAGTTAGTTCGATTAGTTCTTACGAAGTGCGGGGTGCGGAGGTTCAACCCTGTTCGGTCCGTCTTCGCCTTCAGCAGCAGCACGCAGGTCAACTGTGTTGCAGTCGCCGCCTTCCTGGCCGTAGTTGAAGATGAAACGATCCTGGCTGACGCCTTCTTTATCCACGAAGTAGTTGATCACTGCATTTACGTGATCCCAGCTCAGCTGCTGTTCTTTCTTGTTAGAAGAGCAGTAACCTACCACTACCACTTTACAACCGGGGTTGTTGCGGAGTTTAGCAGCTACAGTGGCCAGTACAGCTTTTGCATCATCGCTCAGTTTGTTAGAACCGGCTTTGAAAGAAACGCTGGGTAAAGCACCCATTACAGTAGCGCAATCATTGTTACCTTTTTTAATGTAACCTTCGAAACATTTTTCGTCAGGGCAAGGAACCGGGCATTTACCAACACCATCAGCGTCAACAGGCTGACAGGTAGTAGGTGTGATCAGTTCTTTATCCTTACAATCAGGAACACCATCACCATCTGTATCGAGGCTCACACCATGTGTATCAACCGGGCAACCAGCAGGGGTTTGCTCGCGGTCAAACTGGTCAGTTACACCATCCGCATCTGTATCAGGTAATACAGGTTTAGGCAGGCGCATCAGGCGGGGGTTGCGGATTTCGCTGTATGCGTAATCCAGGGGGTTCAACCACCACAGCGGTTCAACAGATTTAGCACCGAGGTTGATGTTCAGACCAACGGTCATGTAGTTATACGAATCGAAATCACGGGTCAGGGAAGCATCACCCCATGATTGTTCCTGCCAGCGCTGACCATCCAGCAGGTCATCTTTGATGATGGTCCAACGATCTTCCAGTGCCAGGTTCAGGCGGTTGCTCAGTTTGAACGCAACACCCATACCAACGGTACCAGAGGGTTTGAAGGTATCGCCGAATAATTTCGGACGACGCTCACCCTGGTTTTCAGCGGCTGTTTCAAAGCTGCCATCCAGGATGTTTTTCTTCATGTTTTTGATGAAATCCCGGCGGTTCTTGTAAGCAGCCTGGGTGATTGAATTGAAGTTGTACTTCTGGTTGTTGTTGTCTTCATCCAATGCGTTCACTTTGGTGTCGTAGATAGAACCACCCACACCGGCAAAACCATAGATATTAAATCCGGTTTTGGATTTGTGAAAACGAACGTTGTTCAACGTGAAAACAGCTTCCAGGCTCAGGTCCTGAACTTTTGTTTTGTAGTTGTAGAACACCTGCTCCAGCGGAGTGGTGGTCAGTCTTGTTTTTGAAGATACAATCAACGGTGTACCTACTCCATTGATCTGCTGAGGAGCAGAGTAACGCTGGTTGGGATCGGCGATGTTCGCGCCCCAGGCCGGGTTCTTTGCATAGTTCTGTGCAGATCTGAAGCTGTACCCTTTTCCAATACCATACAGGTACTCTAAACGCAGCGAGAAGATATAGCCAAATGCTTTTCTAACGTGTGCTCCGAAACCCGGAGATACAAATTGTGCGGGGATATCACCGCTCACCTGGAATAAACCACCTTTCACACCAATCTCCCACTGGTTGCGGGGTTTTGAAGGAAAATTATATTGCCCGTTCAGAAACTCGGTATGCTGCGGCATCCGCTTGCCGGGGATAAGGGAAGAATCTTTTACGTCATAACTGGTACCCACCCTTTGTGCGTAACCATAAGACGCCAGCAGACAGAAACTGACTGCCAGAAATAAATACTTTTTGCTTGCCATAACTAAGGATTAAGATTTGTGAACAATGTCCTAAATAATACGCAAAAATATCAAATGAGCATTAAATACCAAATTTTTAACTCACTTATTTACCCTTTTGCCCTTTATTTTTCAATAACTTAGTCAATTTTTGACCCTTTTTTGTTGCATCAGCAAACAATTATTTTTTTGCCCGTAAATTGCCTTTTTTTGTAATGCAACTACCAACTGATCTCATCCAGGACGAATTAACCATTTTCGAGCAACGTTTCAAGGAGGCTGTCCGCAGCAATGCCCCGCTCCTGGACCGGATCATGCGCTATGTGGTAAAACGCAAGGGCAAACAGCTCCGGCCCATGTTTGTGTTGCTTTCCGCCAAACTCTGCGGCCCCATCACCGAACCTTCGTACAGGGCGGCTTCCCTGGTGGAAATCCTTCATACTGCGACACTTGTACACGATGACGTAGTGGATGACTCGATGGAAAGAAGAGGTTTTTTCTCCACTTATGCCCTCTGGAAAGCCAAGGCCAATGTGCTGATCGGAGACTACCTCCTGGCCAAGGGACTGCTCCTTTCCCTGGATAATAATGATTACCAGATCCTGCATATTCTGTCGGATGCCGTCCGGAAAATGAGTGAAGGGGAACTGCTTCAATTGGAAAAAGCCCGGAGCCTGAACCTGAAAGAAGACATTTATTACGAGATTATCCGGAATAAAACGGCTTCTTTACTGGCATCGGCCTGTGCCGCCGGCGCCTGGTCGTCGAGCCAGGACGAAACAATTACCGAAAAAATGCGCCAATTCGGGGAAAAAACCGGTATGGCTTTCCAGATAAAAGACGACCTTTTCGACTACGCGAGTGAGGATGTGGGAAAACCCACCGGCAATGATATCAAGGAAAAAAAGCTGACACTACCGCTGATCTATACCCTGAATAACACCGATAAAGAAACGCGCAGAAAGATCATCTATATTGTAAAAAACAATAGCCAGGACAAAGAAAAAGTGAAATGGGTGATCGATAAAGTGACAGAAACCGGCGGCATCCGCTATGCGACCGAAAAGATGAATGCCTACAAGAAAGAAGCCCTTGATATCCTGCACAGTTTCCCCGAAAGTCCCGTCCGCAAAGGGTTGGAAGACATGGTGCTGTTTGTAACAGACCGGAAATACTAATTAAACAGCACAAATAAGCTTGCTGAATGGTCCTGAAAAAAAGATGGAAAATACTGGCGGCTGATCCCGTGAAAAGCAGTGCCCTGCAGCAATCGCTGTCGATACATCCTGTATTGTGCGATATACTCACGCAACGGGGTATTACCAGTTATGAGGAGGCCAAAGCCTATTTCAGGCCCCGGTTGTCCGAACTGCCTTCTGCCTGGCTGATGAAAGACATGGAGAAAGCCGTTGAGCGCATATTGTCTGCCGTTAGCCGGGAAGAAAAAATACTGGTCTTTGGCGATTATGATGTGGACGGCACCACCGCGGTGGCCAGTATGTACCGTTTCCTGAAAAAATTTCATGCAGCACTCGATTTTTACATCCCGCACCGGTACCGGGAAGGATATGGGGTCAGTAAAGCCGGTATTGATTTTGCCGGCGAAAACGGGTTCACCCTGATCATTTCGCTGGATTGTGGGATAAAATCGGCTGATCTTATCCGTTATGCCTCCACGAAAGGCATCGATTTTATCGTGTGCGACCATCACCTGCCCGATGAAATCATTCCCCCCGCGGTTGCCATTCTCAATCCCAAACAAAAAGACTGTAATTACCCCTTTAAGGAATTGTGTGGATGTGGGGTCGGATTTAAATTAATGTGTGCCCTGGCAGAACGCATGGAACTGCCGCCGGAATCCGCTTTTGAATACCTGGACCTCCTGGCTACTGCCATTGCTGCGGATATTGTGCCCATGAACGGGGAAAACAGGATCCTGGCTTTTCATGGACTGATCAAGGCCAACGAACGACCCAATTACGGGATTAAAGCCCTCGCTACCCTGAGTGGTGTGGTCAAGTCGCTTCATATAACCAGCCTCGTGTTTATGATCGCGCCCCGCGTGAATGCAGCCGGCCGGATGGACGATGCCCGCAAAGCAGTACAGATGTTTGTCGCGGAAACTGAAGCAGAAGCCCTGCATTATGCCGAACAATTACACAGCGACAATACAGACCGCAAAGAAGCGGATAAATCGATCACCGAGGAGGCCCTGGCGGCTATCCGTTCCAATGAAGAATGGATCAACCGTAAATCGACTCTTGTATATCAACCGCACTGGCATAAAGGCGTGGTGGGTATTGTGGCCTCCAGGCTGATTGATCATTTTTACCGGCCTACCATTGTACTCACCCGTTCCGGGGAATATGTGGCCGGCAGTGCCCGCAGCGTACCCGGATTTAATTTATATGAAGCGATCCATGCCTGCCGGGAACACCTGCTCGGATATGGCGGTCATTTTGCCGCGGCCGGTATGACCCTGGAAACAGACCAGGTGGATGCATTCCGGGAAAAATTTGAAGCGGTGGTGGCTTCGACGATTAATCCTTCCCATCTCATTCCTGAAATTGTGATAGATGCAGTAATCTCACTGAAAGATATCCGGAACAGTTTTTATTCAATTCTTTGCCAGATGGAACCCTTTGGCCCCGATAATCTGCGGCCAGTTTTTCTTGCCCGCAGATTATACAACAGCGGCTATTCAAAAATTGTGAAAGAAGACCATATCCGTTTTTCCCTCCGGGAAGAACAGACCACGATCACGGGTATTGGTTTTGGCATGGCGGAAAAATTTTCCCTGCTGGAAAACCAATCTCCCGTGGATGTGGTGTTCACCATAGACGAAAATGAATGGAATGATACCAAAACACTGCAGCTGCGGGTCATCGACTTCCGGGCATCGGAATAATACGAACTACAACTGAACAACAGTGGTTTCTGTTTTTTGGACTTACCTTTGCCGCAGAATAATTTACCATGAAAAAAGCGTTGCCCTTTATTGCCCTTTACCTGTTTTTATTTGCCGGAAATAAAGGATATACCCAAAGCAGTGCGTCCACCCTGGATGTGGTCAGCTGGAATATGGAGTGGTTTGGGTACCCTTCTTCGGGTCCTTCCAATGAAGATCTGCAGGAAGCCAATGCAAAAAAAATTCTCCGCTATTTAAATGCTGATCTCTATGGACTGGTGGAAGTGGTGGATACCACCCGTTTCCGCCGCCTGGTGGATTCATTGGGCAATACAGAGTTTGGTTATTTTATTTCTCCATTTTGCAGCAATAATACCACCGGTACAGGTAATGGCTGGCTGAGTGGACAGAAACTGGGTTTTATCTACCGTAAATCCATTTTTTCCAATGTCCGGCAGCGGGGATTGCTGCGTACCAGTTCCGGCGCCTATACCAACTGGGCCTCCGGGCGTTTTCCCTATATGTTTTCCGCCACTGCCACTATTAACAGTGTAAGCAAAGACATCAACTTTATTGTGATCCACGGTAAAGCAGGCAGTACAGGCAGTGATTATGACCGACGCAAGGCCGGGGCACAGGAACTGAAAGACACGCTGGATGCGCAGTTTGCCTCCACGATCAATATTATTATAGGGGATTATAATGATGCCCTGAACACCACGATCTCCACTGGTTCGGGTCCTGAATCTTCTTACCAGCCCATCATAATGGACAGTACCGATGCAGATCATTATAAATCCATCACCCTTCCATTAGGGGTGGCCGGACAAAGCAGTATGATCAATTTCCCCAATGTGGTGGACAATCATGTTATCTCCAATGAGCTCACTCCTTATTATGTGCTGAATTCAGCTAAAGTAAGAAACGACATAACTGCGGTTGTGCCTGATTATATCACGGCCCACAATACCTCTGACCACTACCCTGTTTTCTCCCAATACAGTCTTGAAGGACTCATCACCGGCTTACCGGTAATTAATGCTTCCGCCTTTGGCATACAGGTAAGTCCGAATCCGTTTGGTTCAACAGTACGTATAACAGCCACCCGTTCGCTGACGAATGTAACAGTAAGACTCCTGAATATGCAGGGCCAGGTAATCACTACAAAATCAGCTGGCTTTTTGAGTGCCGGTGCCAGCTATGATCCCGGTTTCACCAATCTGCCACGGGGTATTTATTTCCTTCAGGTGGAGACAAAACAGCAAAGAACAGTGGTTAAACTGACACACCTGTAGAGGGTTTATGAAGTCATAAAGAAGAAAGGGGCTGAAAGAAGGGTTTAGAGAGTTTTAAAGAAGAGAAAAACTGAAAGAATGGTTTAGAGAGAATGAAAGATGAAAGTGGCTGAATGGAGCGTTTAGAACGTATTAAAGAAGAGAAAGACTGAAAGATAGGTTTAGAGGGTTTTGACAGGACAATTTAGCAGGGGTTGTTTCCTGACAACTGACATCCGACAACTGATTACTGATTACTGACAACTGAATAAAAAAGAGGCTGTCCTTTTTAGGACAGCCTCTTTTTTATTTTATCACTCAGGTTACTCAATATACCAATATCGTTATCACGCCCATTTCTTTCTTATCACTGACCAGGTAAGCCCTGTAAATACCATGCTGTAAGGTGGCCGGCACGGTGAAGGTCTGGTTGATATACGTGGACTGGATACTCATATTCCACTGGTATACTCTTTGCCCTGCATCGTTGAAGAGCTGCAGTCCGTAAAAACCAGGTTTGATATTTCTTACAGTAATCCTCAAATCAGTACCCCGTTGAACAGGATTGGGGAAAAGCTGGAAGCCGTTGCTGATCGAAGCAACAGTAAAGGATTGTTGTGGCCCATAGGCTGTACCACCATTGTTTACTGCATACGCATGATAATAATAAGTGGCTCCCTGAACCAGGCCTGTCAGCGGCACCGTAAAGTTGCCGGATGAAATACTGGTACCTGCCACAGGCGTCCCTGTACCATTGGCAAATCCGTTGCTTCCGCTCCATTCAATCCCATAGCTTGTTACTGGTGAACATCCTTCTGTGATTACCTGTCCGGCCACCAGGGCTGACTGGGTCGTTATATTTACGGCTGTACCAGTTATAACAGTTGCGGTGTTATTCACACCACTGCCGCTGGTGGCAACATTGACGGTTGTGGCAAAACCACCCCCGGCGACCGGAATATTTCCAGTGTAAGCCTGGACAGCGGTGGGATTAAATTTCACAAAGACCTGTTGTGTATAAGTACCCCCTGGCTGAACCAGGCTTAAAGATGCTGTATAAGTGCCCCCGGCAGTAGTGGAGAAAGTATAACCTGCCAGCGGGCCTACATTCACATTAGCCGTTGTCAGGAACGCGCCATTAATAGTGAATGAATTCGGACCAGCAGAGCTGTTGATACAAGCCGGACCAAATGCCGTAAGTGCAGTGGCCGTAAGTGAAATTGGTACAGCAGGGGTTGTAAATGTCTGTTGCACACCCCAGGCAGTGCCGCCACCGTTGGTGGCCCATGCTTTAAAGTAATAAACCGTACTGGCGGCCAGTCCTGTAAGATTGGATGAGAACGCACCTGCACTCAGGTTCGTTGAGGCGACTGATGTACCTGTACCATTGGCAAATCCGTTCACCGTGCTGTATTCAATGCCATAAGCCGTAATGGCTGTACAACCAGTAGCGGTAATTGTACCTGCTGCCGTAGCACTGTTATAGGTGAGCGATGAAGCGGCACCGGTTGTAACCGTAGCCGGACTGTTAACCCCGGCACCCGTTGCTGCAACGTTTACAGCAGTGGCCAAACCGCCACCGGCAACCGGGATATTCCCGTTATAGGATTGTACGGCCGTGGGAATAAACTGTACAAATACCTGCTGTGAAAAAGAACCACCCGGTTGAACCAGGCTGAGAGAAGCCGTATAAGGACCTCCGATCGTTGTGGAGAACGTATACGCGGCAAGCGGACCAACGGTAACATTGGCTGTACTCAGGTTGGTACCCGTAATGGTGAAACTGCCGGGACCGGCTGTGGTATTCAAGCAGACATTACCAAATGAAGCCAGTGCCGTTGCGCTCACAACCGGAGTGAGTGTGGTAAATGTTTGTTCAGCACCATAGGCGGTACCACCATTATTGGTGGCATAGGCATGGTAGTAATAAACTGTACCGGTGGCGAGCCCGCTCAGGGCAGCACTAAAGTTAACCCCGGCTATATTGGTTGATACCACAGTTGTTCCGGAACCATTGGGGAAACCGGCCGTGGTACTGTATTCGATTCCATATGCGGTAAGGGCTGAACATCCGTTGTCTGACACCGTACCGGCGAGGGTAGCTGATGTGGCGGTAATGGCACTGCTGCTGCCTGTAGTAACAACAGCTAAAGTATTTACACCGGCACCGCTGGCAGGTACATTTACAACTGCTGCAATACCGGCCCCGTTCACGGCGATATTTCCATTGTAGGATTGCACCGCCACCGGGCTGAATTTCACAAACACATCCTGGGAATAGGCACCTCCGGGTTGTGTAAGGGTTAATGTACTGGTATACGTTCCACCTGCAGTTGTGCTGTAGGTAAACCCGGGCAATGCGGCCACTGTAATATCAGCGGTAGTCAGGTTGGTCCCATTAATCGTAAATGAATTGGGGCCTGCGGTGGTATTGATACAAACATTACCAAAGGCGGACAGTGAGGTCACGGTGATTACCGGGTTCGGACTGGCCGTGGTAAAGTTCTGTTCGGCGCCATATGCGGTTCCACCAGCATTGCTGGCATAGGCATGATAATAATAAGTAATCCCGGAGGAAAGACCGGCAATATCTGAACTGAAGTTACCGCCGGAGATATTGGTTGAGGCCACGGCTGTTCCGGTTCCATTGGGGAATCCAAGAGTGGTGCTGTATTCAATACCATAAGCAGTGACTGAAGAACAACCATTCGCGGTAACAGCCCCGGCAATGGTGGCCGTGGTCTGAGTTATTGCACTGGCAGCGCCACTGGTTACAGTAGCCATGGTATTTACACCAGCGCCTGATGCGGCCACATTAATATCAGTTGCACCACCTCCGCCAACAACAATATTGCCGCTGTAGGATTGCACAGCGGTGGGATCGAACTTAACAAACACATCCTGGCTATATGTGCCGCCGGGTTGAGTTAATGTAAGGGTGGTTGTATAGGTTCCTCCCGCGGTGGTTGAATAGGTATAACCCGCCAGGGCTGCCACCGTTACATCTGCATTGGTCAGGCTGACCCCGCTGATGGTAAAGGAAGAAGGACCGGCTGTTGTATTGATACAAACATTGCCAAAGGCGGCAAGTGTACCTGCACTTAATACCGGTACTGCGGCAGCCGTTGTAAAGGTTTGTTCCGCTCCATATGAAGTACCTCCCCCGTTTGTTGCATAAGCATGGTAGTAATAAATGGTGGAAGCGGCCAGTCCGGTCAGCGCTGAAGTAAAGCTGCCGGCTGAAATATTTGTGGAAACCACTGCTGTACCACTGCCATTGGGGAAACCGGCTGTGGTGCTGTATTCAATGCCGTAAGCTGTAAGTGCAGAACAACCGGTGGCTGTAACAGTGCCCGCCACTGTGGCTGTACTGGTGGTGATTGCGCTGGCAGCGTCGCTGGTAACGGTGGCAGCCGTATTGATACCTGCGCCGGTAGCGGCTGCGTTTACTGCTGTACTGACACCACCTCCGGCAACAGGAATATTCCCATTATAGGATTGCACGGCGGTGGGTGTGAACTTCACATATACAGTTTGTGAAAAAGTTCCTCCTGGCTGAGGTATAGTAAGAGATGATGTATATGTGCCTCCTGCAGTGGTGGAATAGGAATACCCGGCAAAGGCACCTACTGTAACTTCAGCTGTTGTAAGATTTGTACCGGAAACAGTAAATGAATTCGGACCTGATTCCGTATTAATACAAACATTTCCAAAAGTGGTTAGCGCAGAAACTGACAAAGAAGGAGTGACAACGGTTGATGCGTTTAACGCGGTCCAAGCATCCGCAGATGTGGCTCCGTAGGCAACCCTAACCCCGTCAAAACTGCCAGTTGGATTATTTGCAGTCCTGTTATGCCAGTGAAAATTTCCCACTGTTGTATTTGAAGGGTCACTGGCAGTCGTAGTAATAAACGCCAGAGCTGAAGCAGTTGCGGGTTCACTGGTTAATGCCGGGTTAACCCATACATATACTTCATCATTTGAAGTCCCTGTAACAAATGAATACCTGACAACTACTAGGTAAGTCTGATTATAATTAAAAACCGTTGATCCGAAAACAGCAGAAGCAACATTGGCCAGTTTTGTAACTCCGATATTATATCCGGCTCCATTGGTTTTTGCGAAGACACGGCCAAAATAACTGGATCCGGTTCCTGGATCCCCCAGCGTAATAAAATAATCGCCTGTTGCTGTTGTTGCAGACAGATTCAGCAGGAACGAATAATAAAAGGTATTTGTTCCGGCTGGGGTTGTAGTAAAGGGTTTATACACTCTGCTTGATGTAGCGGAGCCTGCAGGCATTTGAACATATTCTCCTCCACCACCGTTATATCCCGCATATGTTAAAGGTGTACTATTTTGAACCGTTGGTTCCGGGCCCGAGCCTCCTTTTACCCATGAACTCTGGCCAACCAATGTAGCTCCTGTTGTAAGTCCGGTAAAATCCTCTACCAATAAGGATTGTGCTGACAGAAAAGCTGAAACAGCCATCAGACAAACAAGTGAAAATATCTTTCTCATACTATATATATTTGAGTCTTTATTAATTCTTCTTATCAGTTCCAGCTGAACTTCACATCATCAATACCTGTAGATGGCCTGTTACCACTGCCAGATGTACCGTTCATAGTTACGATTCTTATCCAAATCTTCTGATTGATATTATTCAGCGCTGATCCGAAATTGACAGTCACCGGTGTACTGGCGAATGTGCCTGTACCAAATGCAGTCGTAAGTGTGGCCGGAATCGTTGTAGCTGTGGTAAACAGCACCGGGTTATCACCCAGTCCATAATCCACTCTCCAGGTGGTGGTACGACCTGTACCGGTGGAAGCATCGAGCGACTGTAGTAAAAATTCCAGCTTAAGATTTGTTTTTCCGGTTGTGTTTGATAACTGGAATGCGAAAGCATATCCAGGGTCACCACCTGTCGGTGCCGTACCGGTTTGCCTGGCGCCCAGTGCCCTGTTGGTGGAAGCATTCTGTGCCGTGCTGGTCGCCGTGGAAGTCAGTCCGGTGGCGGAAGCGAAATTCTTGAATCCAAGACTGGTCTGGTTCCAGGCGGTGGGTGTAAGGAAGTTTAAATTATATACGGTGGCTTCATTACCGATAAATCCGCCTGTAGCTTCCTGTTTTACGTATACACCTGCCGGCAGACCGGCTGTACCCAGGTTGTCAAAATTTATGGTGAATGGAGAACTGCTGCCCAGTGTGATCTGCCCGTCACCACTAAAGGTCGGGCAACGCGGGTTATAAAAACGTACATCAGTTGTATCACGGATAGTCAGCTGTTTGGTAGAACCAAAGAAAGAATAAACAGCAATGATATCCCCGTTCCCCTGGGCTACGGGCAGGGTGGCGAAATTGCTGAAATCACTGCTGCGCAGGGTGATTTTATTCGCACTCAGGTTGGAACAATCCTGGATGATCCGGTTTCCGGAAAACCCATCATCCGCATAATTCTTAGAGCGGTCTGCGGCAGAAAATTCATACCCGGAAAGTTTGATCAGGGTACTTACATACTTATCCTGTAATGAAGTGGTCAGTTGTGAAACGGTAACCAGTTTTGGTACCAGGGGCTGATTAAGCGCTCCTTTCACGATATGCTGATCCTGCAGGTTAGTCGCCAGCAGGGTAACACCGCCCTGGTTGATATATGGCGTATCCACGCCACCACCAAACTGAAGTGTTCCGTTATATTGTCCAAGGTAAAGTCCTTTAAGTTTTACAAACAACTTACGCCCTACCGGGTAGTTATTAAAATGATTGCTGCCGGCCAGGCGGAGAAGCACACCACCGGTAGAATCCTGGATGGCAATCTGCTGGTAATAGTTACCACTCCTGTCATCACAGGAAACAACGCCCTCAATGACGGCATCATCCGTGATGGCCACCGGGACACCCGATGTATAACGGGCTTTGATATCCTTGATACTGATATTGGCCACAATATCCGGGGCTCCCAGCACCGGCGGGTCTGTAAATGTCCTTTTACAGGAAATCACCAGCAGGCCTGTTATCAGTAAGCCCAGTGCCGGAATGGTCCATTTATAATTCAATTTGTTTTGCATAATATACTATTTGTGCAGTCAGTTAATATTTATTGGATATCCCCGGCAGTACGGATACCGACCTGGGTGGTGGTTAAATAAATGGATACATAACCCGTTACCGAAGTCCCGCTGGTATTTACGGTAATACCGGAGGCCGTTCTTACAAACATGGACAGTGTTCCTGTGGCATCGGTAATATTATAAGTAATCCCGGTGGCATTGGAAGAGGACTGTGTGATGGAAGTAACATTATTGATCTTTACCAGGGATGAGGCCCAGGTGTTTTTATTGGCAATGATATCCGCAACAGTGGCTACACGCGGGGTAACGGTTATTGAACCGCTTACCTGTGTAATATTGGCCTGGGGAATACTCATCAGTTCAAGATCGCCGTTATAGAGGGTTAATTTGCCGCCACCGGTGGCATTGATATCAAGTACTGAACCTTGCGGGTAAACCGGTGAACCGATCAACGTGTACAGGTAGATGCCTGATCCGCTTTCATCCTGTAACCGGTAAACACCGGAAGCTTCATTGGCACTGTTTGAGATCACCACCCCACGGATCCGTTTTGTGCCGGTAGGAATGATATAGTCGCCACTGCCTGTATAAAGCGCCCTGAACTCAGTAAAGCTCATATAGTCGCCGGGACCCAACGGATCAGGTCCGGTGGGACCAACTGGTACTTTGTCACAGGAAACAAAGAGCACCGAAAAGAACAGGGTGGTCAGTGTGTATTTAATTTGCTGGAAACTCATATACTAATTTTTTTTCGCCATTAAATTGAATGAATCAGAAACGCAGGGTCATGCTCGCAAAGAAATTCAGCCCGTAGGCATAGAATAACTTCGGCGGGAACTTACCTACCTGTAACGGGTCAGTAGAAGCCAGTTGCGCATCATACCGCAGCTGTTCAAACCCACCGGTTACGATATCCTTATTATTCAGAATATTGTTTACCCCTACGTTAAATACGAGGAAGGTTGATTTTTTATTGATCTCAAAATCTCTTGGCAGTTTCCAGGAATAACCACCAAAGAAATCGACCGTGTATTGTGCATCAAACTTGGTCTGATCGAAAATGGCATTATAGGCATCGCTTTTCGGCGCTGCAAACTGGAGGGCATCCCAGGTGCGGCGCAGCGGGTTCATACTGAGATAGGATTTATCAAAGTAACTGCCGGTCAGGCTGACAAACCAGAATTTGGGTGAGCGGTAGTTGACCGCAAAACTGTACGCTTCCATGGGGGTGGAGGGCAGCCTGAAATTCTCCGCATAAATTAATTGGCGGCCAAGCACAGAAGCACTGTTATCCACCGTAATCACGGCGCTTTGCTTGCTGTCGTAATAATAACGGCCAACAGCGGCTGCCGCATTCAGGGTGATCGTAGGCGTCAGTCTTGCCTCGACACCGAACTCACCGCCAAAATGCAGTTTATCAATTCCATTGATCGCGTAGTTCACGAAGTTCTGGTAGGTATCATGATAGAAAGACATCACATCCACGCCATCGAGAAAACGGGTGTAATACCCGCTGAGACGGATCTTGAATTTAGGGGCATTCATGATATACCCGCCTTCCACGGTCTGGATGGTTTCACTTTTCACATTTTCCTGCTGACCATTGCGCGTACGGGGAGAAATATATACGTTCTCAAAGTATGGCGCCCTGGTCTGGTATGAACCATTTACAAATACATAATTACGGCCGTCTATTTTATACGTCACCCCGCCTTTCACCGCGTAATCCGTAAACTCATTGATGGTTCCTTTTCCCATTGATTCATTGGGGAAAAGACCATTACGGACATTTCCATCACGGTAGAATTTTGTGTAGGAAAGGTTACCGGCCAGGAAGAAATCCACTTTATTATAGCGGAAAACACCTTGGGCCCATCCTGCGGCACGGGATACATTAATATTATAATCATACCCGAATTTATCTCCCTGATACAGGATCCGGTTCGGGTGATCCAGGTCAAACTGGTTGGCTGAATTATCCACGGGGAAATCCCTTTCTGCAAACTGGTTCACATTCACATAAAACTGGCCACCCAGCAGGTCATCCACTTTTTTATAGTAGTGATTATTCTGTTGCTGGTAGGAAGCACCGGCCGTGAAATCAATATGGTCCCCGAATTTGGTATTCAGTACAGAATTGGCATTAAAGCGGGAAGTATTGATCACCCTTTCTTCAATGATATACCTGGAGCGGAGCCCGGAGACTGTATTACCGGTTATGCCGTTGGCATCATTGATGGTGGCATAACTGGCCCTGTTGACATTGTACAGGTTCTGCCAGTTGAGCTGACGGTAGTTGATATCATTTTTCATGAGATCATAAAGCAACTGCCCCTGTGCCTGATCCGTTGAACTGGCCCAGGTGGACGTATAACTGGGTAAATAGCGGTAATAATCAGGGCGCGGATCCGCTGCATTGTACCAGTCGATCGCTGTCACACTGCGGTTACCGAAAGAATAACCTGCGGCTGTTGTCAGCGTTGTTTTATTATTCAACCTGAAATCATGGGTCAGGATAAATACAGGCTGATGGGTTTTTCCAATACTGGCATTTCTTTTCTTCCCGTTCTGGTAACCCCAGTTCGGGTTATAGTAATGTGTACCGGCCAGCTCCATCATTTCCTGGACAGCAGCCCCCTGGCGGCCGTTTTCAGTCGGTGCGCCAAAAGCGGTCAGGGAAAGCAGGTGACGTTGCCCGATGCGCTTATCCACCGCGGCAAAATAACCCCAACCATCATAATAGGTGCCGGGAACATATCCTTCATCGGCCCAGCGGCGGCTGCCGCTTAACGAGAAGGCCCAGCCTTTTTTACTGATACCGGTGGAATGGGTAAGCATGATCCGGTTATTGTAATTCCGGTTGGAAGCCGCATAACTGATACTGGTCTGGGCCCGTTGTTTACTGGCCCGTGAGTCAATATTGGTATTGCTCCCGATATCCCCAAAGGCAAATGTGTTATACCGCAATCCCCAGGAAATATCCCGGTTACGCATCACATCATTCAGTCCGCCCCATAATCCGTATGGGGTAAACCCGTTATCCAGGTTATCCATCGGGATACCATTCATGTAAGTACTGAAAAGGTCATTGTCATAGCCCCGGATACGGAAACGGACCGCGCTGAAATTGAAAGAAGCAGCGGAATAAAAGGGATCCCTTCCGGCAGTCAGCAGGGAGGAGATATTCTGATTGCCACCGTCACCCAGGTCGTTTTCGTCCAGGGAAACAGTGGGAATATTATCCAATACTCCGTCTTTTACTTCGTCAATGATCGCGGTGTCTTTTTTAGCAGTGGAATCCACCTGTGCACCGGCTGCGAGGGAAATGCAGCAGAGCAGCAGCAGCAGTTTGTTTTTTAGCATGTCAGTTTATTTAAACGAGAGTGCAAAATTAGTAAGGTTATAACTAGCATTTTCAAAAAATTAAGCACAGTAATAATTTAGTAATACCCGCTGCATCTTTTTTATGCCGCCTGTCGTCCAATGTTTCTGTATGTTTGTATCCCTTTATTCGATCCATATGAGCAGAATTACAATCGTATTTTTCCTGTTGATAAGTTGCTTATCCCTTAGTGCGCAGAAAAAAGAATACAAAAGCGCGGTTATTGCCTTTTATAACCTGGAAAACCTCTACGATACGGTTGACAATACCATGACCAATGATGAGGAGTTTCTGCCAAAAGGGGAACGGAATTACGGAACGGAGATTTACCTGAACAAACTGAATAAGTTGTCCACCGTTATTTCGCAGATCGGCACAGAACTGAATCCCGATGGTCCGGCCCTGTTAGGGGTGGCGGAAGTAGAGAATGATACGGTTCTGAATGACCTGGTAAAACAGCCCGCCCTGCTGAAAAGGAATTATAAAATTGTACACTATGATTCCAAAGATATCCGGGGCGTTGATGTGGGCCTGCTTTACAACCCGAAATACTTTGTGGTGGAAGCCAGCGATAAATTGTTTGTACAGTTACCCGGTGGTTCTAAAGACGCTTATTTTACCCGGGATATTCTCTGGGTAAAAGGAAAACTGGATGGGGAAACCATTCATATCTATGTCAATCACTGGCCCAGCCGCAGTGGCGGTGAAGTACGCAGTGCCCCGGCCAGGAACGCCGCGGCCGAGGTTTGCCGGCACCATATGGATTCCATTGCCAAACTTGAACCTAAGGCTAAAGTAGTGGTGATGGGCGACCTGAACGATGACCCGATCAATGAAAGTGTATCCGGGATCATTAATGCAAAAGGAAAAGAAAAAGAGGTGTTGCCCGGGGGTATGTTCAATCCATGGATGGACATGTATAAAAAAGGAATCGGGACCCTGGCTTACCAGGATGCCTGGGGACTTTTTGACCAGATCCTCATATCTGCGGCCTGGCTGAAAAAAGAACAGGCCGGCTTCTTTTATTTCCAGCCCCATATTTTTAATAAGGAATACCTGGTTGAAAACCAGGGACGATATAAGGGATATCCGATGCGTACCTGGGATGGCAATACCTACCGGGGCGGTTACAGTGACCACTTCCCTACTTATATCTTTTTCCTGAAAGAGATCAAACCCGTTAAAAAGGGATTTTAATCTCAAGTAGCTGTATTCCAGCGTATTGAATTCAAAATATTGCACGTGTTTGAAGCTTCGGAAACAGCTCTCTATTCTGTACGGAATCTGCCCGGAAACCCCTATCTTTGCCGCCCCAAATCTGTATTCGCAGATTCTGTCTTTTGAAGCTCCGGCGGATGAAGACTGTCCAATGGGTAAACCGAATTATTAAATCAAAAAAAGGTAAAATGAACAATTACGAATTGATGGTGATTTTTACCCCTGTTTTAAGTGACGAGGAGTTCAAGGCGGCGCAGAAAAAATATGCGAAGCTGGTTACCGATGCCGGTGGCTCTATCGTTCATGAAAATCCCTGGGGACTGAAATCACTTGCGTATCCGATCCAGAAAAAGACAACTGGTTTGTACTGGGTGATGGAGTACACTGCGCAATCCGACTTCAACGAGAAGCTGAAAATCCAGATGCTTCGTGACGAGCAGGTGCTCCGTCATTTATGCACTAAACTCGATAAATACGCCGTCGAGTATAATGCCAGAAAGAAAAGTGGTGTAAAAACAGGAACCGAAAAAGCAGTGGAGGCTTAATACAATGGCAAAAAATGAAATAAAATACCTGACCGCCATTAAAAGCGACAAGCGTGTAAAAAAATTCTGCCGCTTTAAAAAATATGGCATCCGCTACATCGATTATAAAGATGTGGAGTTCCTGAAAAAATTCCTGAACGAGCAGGGTAAATTACTGCCCCGCCGCCTTTCCGGTAACAGCCTGAAATTCCAGCGCAAAGTTTCCGATGCGGTAAAGAAAGCCCGTCAGATGGCCTTATTGCCTTACGTAACAGATCTTTTAAAATAACCTCACCCTAAC